>NZ_MUBM01000222.1 GCF_002154505.1 Streptomyces carpinensis
CTTCGGAGCAGCCGGGGCGGCCGGGGCCTGCGCGGGCTGCGCCGGGGCGGCGGGCGCCACCTGGGGAGCCGTGGCGGTCGCTGCGGCCCCCGCGGCCGCAGTACCCGACGGGGCCGAGGAGGCGGCCGCGGCGGCGCCCGGCTTGTAGTCGGCGAAGAAGTCCCACCAGGCGCGGTCTACGGAGTTCGGGTCCTGGAGGTACTGCTGATAGATCTCGTCGACGAGCCACTCGTTGGCACCGAACGCAGCCGCGGGGTTCTTCCCGGACTGATCGTTGTCGGTGGAGATGCTCGAGTTACTGGGGGACTGTGGCGACACGGCGGCAACCGCCCTCTTCCGCTTCACAAGGTGATGGACAGCGGGAATAAAGGCTACGCCTCCGGGACGGGGAAGGTCAGGTCGGGCCCGTTCATCGTCGCGTAAGTCACATCGAAAGCTGTGTTTCGGGGCTTGAAATGGCGGGAAACAACCGTGGTTCGCCTGCGGCGGGGAAGGTGGGACCCGGGCCTGGCCCGGGACGGACGCAGGCCCCAGCGTGATCACACGTGTCCGGCTGCGCGAACGCTCGTGGATCTTGAGGTTCCGGTCGAACTTTACGTCAACTTTGAACTGAGGAAAGCCCCGGAAGTGTGACGAGAATCCGGCAGCCGCGATCGGATTCGGCCACACCGATCCGGCCGCCGTGCAGATCCACCGCCCAGCGGGCGATCGCCAGACCGAGCCCGGTGCCGCCGTCGCTGCCCGGGCCGTGGGGGCGGCTCACCGCGCCGCGGTTGAAACGCTCGAAGACGCGGTGCCACTCGGAGCGGGGGATGCCGGGCCCCTCGTCGAGGACCTCCAGCTCCAGCGACTCCGGCTGCAGGCCGCGCCGCGCCTTCACGGTCACACGGCCGTGCGGCGGGCTGTGCTTGACCGCGTTGTCGATCAGGTTGGCGACCACCTGGTGGATGCGCTCGGGGTCCGCGTGCGCGGTCAGGTTCAGCGGGTCGACGTCGAGGCGCAGATGGACGTCCGTGCGGGTGTGGCTGCCGGAGCCGGAGGCCATGCCGGCGCGGGCGGAGGCGACCATGTTGGCCTCCTTGAGCACGCCCGACAGATAGGGCCACACCTCGAAGCGCCGCACCTTCAGCGGGACGACGCCGTTGTCCAGGCGGGACAGGTCCAGCAGCGTCTCGACCAGCCGGCCCAGCCGCTCGGTCTGCTTCAGGGCCGTGCGCATGGTCTCGGAGTCCGGCTCGGTGACCCCGTCCACGATGTTCTCCAGCACCGCGCGCAGGCCCGCGATCGGCGTGCGCAGCTCGTGCGAGACATTCGCCACCAGCTCCTTGCGCTGACGGTCCTGGGCGGCCAGCTCGTCGGCCATCCGGTTGATCGTCTGGGCCAGGTCGCCCAGCTCGTCCCGGCGGTTCTCGCGCACCCGGCGCGTGTAGTCACCGTGCGAGATGGACCGGGCCACCGCGTTCATCTCGTCCAGCGGCGCGGTGAGCGAGTGGGCCACGAACTGGGTGATGAGCAGCGTGGCGATCATCGAGAAGACCATGATGAAGCGCAGCTCGGTCTTGGTGTGCACCGCGATCATCGACAGACCCGTGGTGATCAGCACCGAGATGACGACCAGCGCGCCCAGCTTGGTCTTGATGGAGAACGGTCGTACGCCATCCCAGGGTCTCCCCGGGGTCCGCCGTGCGGCCGGCCCGTCGCTCATGGGGTCGGCGTCTCCAGGGCGTAGCCCACGCCGTGCACCGTGCGGATCCGCTCGGCGCCGATCTTCCGGCGCAGCGCCTTGATGTGGCTGTCGACGGTCCGGGTGCCGGAGGCGTCCGCCCAGTCCCACACCTCGGCCAGCAGCTGCTCGCGCGAGAGCACCGCGCGCGGGGTGTTCGCCAGGCACACCAGGAGGTCGAACTCCGTCGGCGTCAGGTGGACGTCCTCGCTGCGCACCCGCACCCTGCGCTGCGCGTGGTCGATCTCCAGCTCGCCCAGGCGCAGGATGCCGCTGCGCGGCGTCGCGGCGGCGAGGGCGGCCCGCTCCACGCGGCGCAGCAGCACGTGCACCCGTGCCGCCAGCTCCCGCATCGAGAACGGCTTCGTCATGTAGTCGTCGGCGCCGACGCCCAGCCCGACCAGCATGTCGGTCTCGTCGTCCCGCGCGGTGAGCATCAGCACCGGCACCGGCCGCTGGGCCTGCACCCGGCGGCAGACCTCCAGACCGTCGAAGCCGGGCAGCATGATGTCGAGGATCAGCAGGTCGGGCTGCCAGGCCTCGGCGGTGTCGACCGCGGACGGACCGTCGCTCGCCGTCTGCACCAGGAATCCCTCGGCACGCAGGCGGGTGGCGATGGCGTCCAGGATGGTCTGGTCGTCCTCGACCACCAGGACCCGGCGCTGTGCGCCCGGGCCGGCCGTCGTGCCGTTGTGGGAGGTCTGTGTCTGCTCCATCGCCCGCCCCTGAGGTTTGCTTCCGGAATCCGTGGGGTGATTCCTTGACTGCGCATGGTTGCGATTGACGCTTGAATGATCGGCGTCAGGGAAGCAGCGTACGGGGAGTCACCGCGGCTTTGCTATCCAGGGCGGACGGCCAGGTGCACGACGTCCGGAACGCCCCGGGCAACGGGGATCTCTTCGGTGCGCACCTGTTGGAACCCGACATTCCACAAGGTTCCTTCAAATTCCGGAGACGGCCGGGCCGACCACACCGCCAGCACCCCGCCGGGTCTCAACGCCCTTGCGCAGCTTGCCAGTCCGGGTGGCGTGTACAGCCCCTCGTTGCCCTCCGTGACCGTCCAGTCGGGGCCGTTGTCGATGTCGAGACAGAGTGCGTCGAATGTGGCGGATGTCTCATTGACGTAGCCGATGAGATCGGCTTCGACGATCTCGGTGCGCGGATCGGCGAGCGCCGCGGCGGTCAGTCGCGCGAGGGGGCCGTCCCGGTGCCAGTCGATGATCGCCGGCTCCCGCTCGACCACCGTGATCCGTCCCCAGCGCGGGTCGGCGGCGGCGTGCGCGAGCGAGAAACCGACGCCCAGACCGCCGATCAGCACGTGCGGGCGCGCCCTGCCGTCCAGCGAGGCGAGGGTGGCATCCACCAACAGCCGCTCCGAACGGCCGTCGGAGGTGTCCATCAGGAAGCAGCCGTTGGCGATGATCTGCAGCAGTTCGCCGTGCCGGCGCAGCACGACCTCGCCGTAGGGGCCCTCGCGACGGTCGAGCACCACTGGAGTCTCGTACGAGGTGGTCATGAGGCCATCCTGCCCGAACGGGCCCGTAAGGCCACGTGAATTACGAGTGACGGCGGTGATCGGCCCGGCGGGGGCGGGCGGTTGGCCGCGTCCCGGGCGTTTCCCCGGCGTGCCGGGCGCGAAGGCGAGTTAATAGGTTGCTGTGAATCGACTGCCGGGTGGCGTCGGTCATAGACAGGGGCTGGTGTGACCCGAAGGGTGGAGGCTGACGGAAGGAGCCCCACCGTGGAACGGACTGCGGACGCCGACGCCGCGGCCTCGTCCCTCCTGGAGGGCATGCCGCAGCAGCGGCCCGGGCCCAGTCCTGTCGCCGCCCCTCGGGAACCGGCCTGCGATCGCCTCGCCGTCACCGGAGCCACCGGAGCCACCGGCGCCGCGGTCTCCGCGCCTGCCGCCCCTCCCGCCGTCTCCGGCCTGCCCGACGTCGTCTCCGCCCTCGGCGCACGACTGCGGGGACTGCGCCCCCGGCGCCTGCTGCCCAGCCCCACCGGCACCCCGTTCACCTGCGTGTACGCGGCGATCCTTCTCGTCACCTCGCTCGTCTCCCGGTACGCGGACCCCGCGACGGTGAACGCCCTCTACCAGAGCTGCAGCACGGACGTCTCCCACCTGGTGCGGACGCCCCTGCTGGTGCTGCCCGCCAGCGCGCTGTGGATCGCGGGCGGGATCACCTCGCCGTACTCCCTCTGCTTCCTGCTGGTGCTCACCGCACTGGAGCGTCGGACGGGGGGTCTGCGCACGGCCGGTGTCTTTTTGGCCGGGCATGTGCTCGCCACCCTCGCCACCGAGGTCCCCATAGGGCTCGCGGTGCTGGCGGGCCGGCTGCCCGACAGCGCGCTGCACCGGCTGGACTACGGCATCAGCTTCGGTGTGGCCGCGAGCGTCGGCGCCCTGGCCGGACTGCTCACTCCGTGGCTGCGGTGGCCGCTGCTCACCGTGTTCGTCGGGATGGTGCTGGCCGACCTGCTCACGTTCACCGACCCGATGACGAGCTCGGGCCACCTGATCTCCGTGGGCGTCGGCGTCGCGAGCTGGCCCCTGGTGCGCCGCTGGCACCGCGCCGCCCGCTGAGGCCGCATCACGCCGTCCGCCGCTCCCGTGCTGCCCGCGCACGCGGCTTCGCGCCGTCCACCGGTCCTGCGCCGCACGCAACCTCCGCGCTCCCGCGCACGCCGCATCGCGCCGCCCGCCGCTCCGGGTTGCCTGCTGAGCCCGCGTCGCGCCGTCCACCACTCCCGCGCCCCTGCCCGCTGACGCCGTGCCACACCCTGCGCCGTCCCCACGCCCCTGGCCCACTGCCGCCGCGCCGCACGCATCCTCCACCGCTCCCGCGCCCCCCCCTGACGCCGCGCCACACCCGCCACCAGTCCCACGCCCAGCGCCTCCTGAGGCCGACCTCCCCACATCCCTTGCACGACCTGCGGTTTCCCCTCGCTTCCGGGTGATCGCTCAGAGCGAACAGCTCGCTGGGAACATTCAAGGTCGGCCAAGCATTGAGTCGGCATAACTCAACTTGACTGCCGAAAGGGAGATCATGGCTGCTGAGTCCACGGCGTTCACACCGCTCGTCCTGCCTGTGCTGCCGCTCGACGACGAGGTCGTGCTGCCCGGGATGGTGGTCCCGCTGGATCTGAGCGACAACGAGGTACGGGCCGCGGTGGAGGCCGCCCAGGCCGCCGCCCGGTCGGAGCCGGGCAAGCCCAGGGTGCTGCTGGTGCCGCGCATCGAGGGGGCCTACGCCAAGACCGGCGTGCTGGGCACGGTCGAGCAGGTCGGCCGGCTGGCCGACGGTGACCCGGGCGCCCTGATCCGCGGCCGCGGCCGGGTGCGGATCGGCGCCGGGACCACCGGCCCGGGTGCCGCGCTGTGGGTCGAGGGCACGCGGATCGACGAGAGCGCGCCGGAGCCGCTGCCCGGCCAGGTGGCGGAGCTGGTCAAGGAGTACAAGGCCCTCGCCACCGCCTGGCTGCGCAAGCGCGGCGCCTGGCAGGTCGTCGACCGGGTCCAGGCCATCGACGACGTCTCCGCGCTCGCCGACAACTCCGGTTACTCGCCCTTCCTGACGATCGAGCAGAAGGTCGCACTGCTGGAGACCGCCGACCCGGTGGCCCGTCTCAGGCTCGCCACCCAGCAGCTGCGCGACCACCTCGCCGAGCAGGACGTGGCGGAGACCATCGCCAAGGACGTCCAGGAGGGCGTCGACAAGCAACAGCGCGAGTTCCTGCTGCGCCGTCAGCTCGAGGCCGTGCGCAAGGAGCTGCGCGAGCTGAACGGCGAGAGCGAGGGCGAGGAGTCCGACGACTACCGCGCCCGCGTCGAGGCCGCGGACCTGCCCGAGAAGGTGCGCGAGGCCGCTCTCAAGGAGGTCGACAAGCTGGAGCGCGCCTCCGACGCCTCGCCCGAGGGCTCCTGGATCCGCACCTGGCTCGACACGGTCCTGGAGATGCCGTGGAACGAGCGGACCGAGGACGCCTACGACATCCAGGGCGCCAAGGCGGTCCTGGACGCCGAGCACGCGGGCCTGGACGACGTCAAGGAGCGCATCACCGAGTACCTGGCGGTGCGCAAGCGCCGCAGCGACCGCGGCCTCGGTGTGATCGGCGGCCGCCGCGGTGGTGCCGTGCTGGCTCTCGTCGGACCGCCCGGTGTCGGCAAGACCAGCCTGGGCGAGTCCGTGGCGCACGCCATGGGGCGCAAGTTCGTCCGGGTCGCCCTCGGCGGCGTCCGCGACGAGGCCGAGGTGCGCGGCCACCGGCGCACGTACGTCGGCGCGCTGCCCGGACGCATCGTCCGTGCCATCAAGGAGGCCGGGTCGATGAACCCGGTGGTCCTGCTGGACGAGATCGACAAGGTGGGCTCCGACTTCCGCGGCGACCCGGCCGCGGCCCTGCTCGAGGTCCTCGACCCGGCGCAGAACCACACCTTCCGGGACCACTACCTGGAGGTCGAACTCGACCTGTCGGACGTCGTCTTCCTGGCCACCGCCAACGTTCTGGAGGCCATCCCGGAGGCACTGGCCGACCGTATGGAGATCGTCCGCCTGGACGGGTACACCGAGGACGAGAAGGTCGTCATCGCGCGCGACCACCTGCTTCCGCGCCAGCTGGAGCGGGCGGGCCTGCACCGTGACGAGGTCGCGATCGACGAGGGAGCGCTGCGCAGGCTGGCGGGCGAGTACACCCGCGAGGCCGGCGTGCGCACCCTGGAGCGGTCCATCGCGCGGCTGCTGCGCAAGATGGCTGCCCAGCACGAACTGGGCGAGCGGAAGCTGCCGTTCACCGTCACCGAGGCCGACCTGCGCGGCCTGATCGGCCGGCCGCACCACGTGCCGGAGTCGGCGCAGGACCCGGCGGAGCGCCGTACGTCCGTCCCCGGTGTGGCGACGGGACTGGCGGTCACCGGAGCCGGCGGCGACGTGCTCTTCGTCGAGGCGTCCCTGGCCGACCCGGAGACGGGCGCGGCGGGTCTGACCCTGACCGGTCAGCTGGGCGACGTGATGAAGGAGTCCGCGCAGATCGCGCTGAGCTTCCTGCGCAGCCACGGCGCCGAGCTGGAGCTGCCGGTCGGCGACCTGAAGGACCGGGGCGTGCACATCCACTTCCCGGCGGGCGCGGTTCCCAAGGACGGCCCGAGCGCCGGCATCACCATGACGACCGCGCTCGCCTCGCTCCTGTCCGGCCGTCTGGTCCGCACGGACGTGGCGATGACCGGCGAGGTCTCGCTGACCGGCCGTGTCCTGCCCATCGGCGGCGTCAAGCAGAAGCTGCTCGCGGCGCAGCGGGCCGGGGTGACCACCGTCATCATCCCCAAGCGCAACGAGCCCGACCTGGACGACGTCCCGGCCGAGGTGCTGGACAAGCTCGACGTCCACGCCGTCACGGACGTCCGTCAGGTCCTCGAGCTGGCCCTCGCACCGGCCGTGAACGGTGCGGAGCCGGAGGTTCCGGTAGCGGCGTGACGGACGCTGCCGGACGGGGAAGGCCCGGGTCCCGTGAGGGAGGCCCGGGCCTTCGCCGTGCGTCTTGGTGCGTCCTCGGCGTCACGCGCCCACGGCTACTCGCCGTACGCGGCACGTGCCGGCGAGGCCGGATCAGCCGTTGGCCAGGGCCTGCACCCGGTCCAGCGCGCCGTTGAACTTGTCGTGGTCACCGACGGTCGGGCCGGACGACGTGTACTGCCACATGGTGTAGTAACCCCAGCCGGCCGGCAGCGTCCCCGGGTCCGAGGCGTAGCGGGCGATCCACAGGGGGTTGTTGGCGGCGAAGCCGCCGTAGTTGCCGGTGCACTGGGTCCACCAGCTGGTGGCCGTGTAGATGACGGCGTCGCGACCGGTGCGCGCCTTGTAGGTGTTGAGGAAGTCGGCGATCCAGCTGACCATCGCGCTGGCGGACTTGCCGTAGCAGGAGGCGCCGTAGGGGTTCCACTCGATGTCGAGGGCACCCGGCAGGGTCTTTCCGTCACGGGACCAGCCGCCGCCGTGGTCCACGAAGTAGTTGGCCTGGGTGGCGCCGCTGGTGGTGTCCGGGGTCGCGAAGTGGTAGGCGCCGCGGATCATGCCGACGTTGTACGAGCCGTTGTACTGCTGTGCGAAGTAGGGGTTGGTGTAGTACGTCCCCTCCGTCGCCTTCGTGTAGGCCCAGCGGACACCGCTGTTCCAGAGGGTGGACCAGGCGACGTTGCCCTGGTAGCTGCTGACGTCGACGCCCTCGGTCTGGGTGACGTCGACGGAGGTGGGGGAGCCGCTGCGGCCGTCGTGCGCCACGACGCCCATGCCCATGTGCCCGGAGCCGCGGGCGGGGGTGGTGTCGGCCGAGGAGGGGACGGTGAGGAAGTAGGAGAACGCTGCGAGCAGGACTCCCGCGGCGGTAAGCCGCCGTACGCGGGCCGTTCCGGATCTGTGCACGGGCATGACGTGCCTCCGAGTTCGGTGGTGCTCGGTGGGGGGAAACAGGGGGCATGCCCACCGTCGCACAAGGGGAGAGCGGGTCACGGTAGACCCGCCGTGAGCTGGGATGTCGTGGGCATGCCATTCAGTGCCTGACAGAGAAGCTACGCACGTAGACCCGCCCTGGGAAGGGGGACCGGGGGCTGCCGTTGGTCTACGCCTGCGAAATACTGACCAAGCTGCGGCGATGGCCGCGACGGGCGGAAACTTTCAGGACCGGGAAACTTTCAGGCAGGGGCTGACGTGCACGAAGACGCAACAGGCGAAGGGCGGGAAGCGGCACCCGACGATGCGCCAGGTGGTGTGGACCGGGAGTTCCTGTCCCTGGAGCGGGAACTGACGGTGCTTCTGCGTCGGGCCCGGGCCAGCCAGGGGGAGATGGCCCGGGAGGTCCACCCGGACCTGGAGTCGTCCGCGTACGGACTGCTGATCCGTTTGGAGGAGTGCGGCGGCCAGCGCGCCACCGCGCTCGCCGCGTACATCGGCGTCGGCAAGGCCACCATGTCCCGCCAGCTGCGCGCCCTGGAGGAGCTCGGCCTGGTCGCCCGTGAGCCGGACCCGGCGGACGGGCGGGCCTGGCTGGTGGCCCTCACCCCTGAGGGCCGGCGCCGCGTCGGCCGGGTGCGCGAGGCCCGCCGGGCGCGCTATGTCCGGCAGCTCGCCCACTGGGACCGCGGCGAGGTGGCGGAACTGGCCCGGCTGCTGCACGAGTTGAACGGCGTCATGGAACGGCACGAGAAGTAGCCGCAGGGCACCACCGGGCCGCCTCTCACAGCTCCACGAACACCACCGTCGCGTCGTCGTGCGTCTTGCTCCGGCCGAGTCGCGTCCGCGCCTCACGGTCCGCCGCCTCCAGGGCCCGCACGCGGTCCACCAGCGCCCGCGCGCCCTCCTTGCGCACCAGTGCGAGGCACTGCGCCCAGTCGCCCTCGTGGAACGTCTCCACCCACCGCGCCGCCCCGTCCGTCAGCGCGGCCAGGGCGCGGACCTCGCCGAGCGGCACGGCGCCCGTCACGGCCCGGTCCGCCACCGAGGGGTCCGCCGCCGCGGTGAAGAAGCCGCCCTCCTTGTTGCGCAGCGTGGCGTCGACGAGCGCGGCGCGGGCGAGCGCGGACCGGGGCAGCCGGGACAGCCGGTCGTCCAGGACGGGCACGACCGAGCCGTCGGCGGCCTCCAGCAGGAGCACCGAGTCGGACAGCACCAGATACTCCACGGTCGCGGCCGACCAACGGGCGAGCACCACGGTTGCCTGGGGTGTGCGCGGGTGAGAAAGGTCACAAGTGATCGCGTGTGTCTCGGCGGTCCGCCCTATGGCCCGCGAGAGAATCTCCGACAGCGTCAGATCTCGGTCGTAAACGGTCAGTTCGGTCAGTGTGCCGCCGAGCCGGGCGGTGAACCAGGGGACCGAATGCAGGCACCCCGTCTCCGTCGCCGGCGGTGTCACCCCGTCCAGGACGACCAGGCAGCCTCCCTGCCCGGAAGCGGGCACTGCGACGGCGGCGAAGTCCTCGTTCCGGCGGTCCGGGCCGCCTGGCTCCGAAACAACCTCAGTACGCATCCGGCCAGTCTGCACGAGGCCTTCACATGGTTCGCCAAAGGCTGGCAATCGACTTGGAATTGACGCAGTCCCGCAGGTCAGGCGCCTGGTTTGGGAGGGAATGGAGCGCTCCGGGAAGGCGTGGCGGCGAATATTGCCAAAGCCTGCCGCAGACGTCCAACCGGCCCGCCGTGGGAGGCTCGTGCACACGCCGCGGGAACTTGCCCGCCAACTCCCCTCCGATGTTCACTCCTTCGGGTGGCCGGTCGGATGATGCGGGCTCACTGCCCACCGGCACTGGGAGGGTCGGAATCCGACGCAGGTCCCCTGCTCGAGCGAAACCGAGAGCCGGGGGGAGGGTGTACGCACCAGTCGCACCAGGTGACGGGGCGCCACCCGGGCCCATGAGTACACGAGTACAGGAATGCGAGCACCGGTGCAGAAAAAGCGGCCTCGGCGCACAGGCAAGCAGACGGCCTCCGCAGGGGGCCCTCAGACGCCCGGCACCCCCTCCGCCACCGCCCAGCCCGCCACCCCGGTGGGCAAGGGCCGCCCGACCCACGTACGCAACCGCCTCATCGCCGCCGTCGCCGTCGTGGCCGCGGCCGTGGCCGGGGCCGGCTCCCCTTCCGTGATCGCCGCCTCCGGGCAGCTGAGCGACTCCCAGGACCTGGTGACGCTCGCCGGCCAGACCCAGGACGCGATCGCCCTCGCCCACGCGCTCGCCGACGAACGCGACGAGGTCACCTCCTACGTCGCCGCGGGCCGCCCCAGGTCCAAGGCGCCCTCCGAGCAGCGCAGCACCCGCGTGGACCGCCAGGTCGAGGAGCTGCGCACCGCCACCGACGCACCCGCCTGGCTGCGCCAGGACCTGGACGGCATCGCCGCCGTGCGGCACTCCGCGCTCACCGGGCAGAGCACCGCCCTGCAGACGCATCAGGCGTACTCCGCCACCATCGCCGAGCTGCACAAGCTCGCCGAACAGCTGGCCGAACAGATGCCCCCACGGGCGGGCTCCGGAGCGCACGCCCTCGCCGAGCTCGACACCGCCGTACAGCAGGCGGCCGCCGCCCGAGGGCTGCTCCTCGCCGCCCTGAACGTGCCCCGCACCACGCGGACCGTGATCAGTCCCGTCACCGGCCTGCCCACGCGGACCACCACCTCCTCCGAGGCCGACACCAAGCAGCGCGACGCACTCACCGCCGCCGCCCAGCAGGCCCGGGTCCGCTCCGACGCGGCCCTCGCCGAGTTCCACGAGACCGCCCCCGAGGCGGCCCGCGGCTCCTACGACTCCACCGTCACCGGAGCCGAGGTCAACTCCGCCGCGAGCTACCTGGCCAAGCTCACCGACGAGCCGACGCTGTCCGACTCCGACCTCGCCACCAGCACCAAGAAGGCGGACGCCGCCCTCTCCGCCCGCGTCGACCTGATGCGCGGCGTGGAGGCCTCCCTCTACGACCACCGCACCAAGGACCTCGCGAAGCTCCGCGACGACGACGTCACCGCACTGGAGATCCGCATCGCCCTTCTGGGCGCCCTGCTGCTCGTCGCCATCGGCATCGCCACGGCCCTCGCCCGCACCCTCACCCGCCCGCTGGCCGTGCTCCGCCTGGGCTCGGCCCGGCTGGCCGGCGCCGAGGACGCGACCGCCGAGGAGCCGATCGGTTTCACCGGGCGCAACGACGAGTTCGCCCAGGTCGTCCGCTCCGTCAACACCCTGCACGCGCAGGCCGCCGCCCTCGCGGAACGGGTCGCCACCCTGGAGGCCGACCGCAAGCACCTGATCGGCCAGCGCCAGAAGATGGCCGACGCCCGCGAGGGGCTGCGCACCGAACTCGACACCGCGGCCGCCCAGCTCCAGCGGCTGCGCAGCAGCATCGGCTCCACCTTCGTCAACCTGGCGCTGCGCACCCTGGGCCTGGTCGAGCGGCAGCTCGCCGTCATCGAGGGCCTGGAGGAGCGCGAGCAGGACCCGGACCGCCTGGCCACGCTCTTCAAGCTCGACCACTTCGCCACGGTCATGCGCCGGCACAGCGAGAACCTCCTCGTCCTGGCCGGCACCGAGCACGTCCAGCAGCACGCCGGGCCGGTCCCGCTGGTCGACGTCGTGCGCGCCGCGGTCAGCGAGATCGAACGCTACGAGCGTGTCCGCATCGCCGCCCTGCCGCCGCACGCGCACGTGGCCGGCTTCGCCGCCGACGACCTCTCCCATCTGCTGGCCGAGCTCATGGAGAACGCCACGTCGTTCTCGCCGCCCGACCAGCCGGTGGAGGTCTCCGGCTGGCTCCTGGAGAACGGCGAGATCATGCTCTCCGTCCAGGACGAGGGCATCGGCATGGCCACCGACCGGCTGAACAGCCTCAACACCCGCCTCGCCGAGTTCGACCCGGAGGCGCACTACGACCAGGAGGGCGAGGCCGGCCTGGGTCTCGGCCTGTACGTGGTGGCCCGCCTCGCCCACCGGTACGGCGTCCGGGTGCGGCTGCGCGAGCAGAAGCAGGGCGGCATCGCGGCGGTCGTCGTCGTACCCCGGCCGCTCCTGGCGGCGGCGTCCGCCTCCGCCGTGCCCGCGGCGGGACCGGCCCACGGCGGCACCGGAACGTTCTCCCTCCCCGGCGCGGACGCCGAGGTCAACTCCAACGTCCTGCACGCCCGCACCAAGGACGGCGCCACCGACCCGCTGGTGGCCATGGCCGAGCGGGCGGTACGGCGGTCGGAGTCGGCGGCGCGGGAGCAGGCCCCGGAGCCCGTCGAGGAGCCGGCCCGGCCCGACGGGCATTCGACACCGCCGGAGTCCCCGGCGGAAACGACGATGGAACTGCTGATCCCGTTCCCGGCGGGGGAGCGGGACGCCGGCCGGCCGCGCCCCGCGGCGGAGGCCGGCCCCGCGCACGCACGACCCGCGGTCGCCGAGGGCCATCACGTCCCACAGGGGCCACCCGCACCCGACGACGAGAGCCCGACCGGTGCCGCGGGTGGGAACGACGATCCGGCCGAGGGCGAAGCCCGGGCCGAACACACCCGCGCCCCGGAAGAAACCCTCACCGCCAAGGGCCTCCCCAAGCGCACCCCCAAACTCACCACCCCCACCCACGCCCCGCGTCAGCGCACGGGATCGGTGGACGCCGAGGCACTCCGCCGCCGCCTGGGCGGCTTCCGCAAGGGAGCCCAGGCGGGCTACCGCGACGTGGAGGCCGAGATCGCGGAACAGACGGCGCAGAACCAGCGGCCGACGCCGGCCGCCGAGCGCACACATGCCGAGGAAGCCACCGGGGGCACAGTCGAGGAGGCAAGCAGTTGACAGCGTCCACCACCTTCGGACTGAGCAGTGAGGCCCGCAACCTGCACTGGCTGCTGACCAACCTCGTCGAGGAGGTGCCCGGCATCGAGTCGGTCGCCGTGGTCTCCTCCGACGGCCTGCTGCTCCTCTCCTCCGACCAGGGCCGTATCGACGAGGCCCGCCGAAACCGCTCGGCGGCCCGCAGCGGCCCGCGCGGCTCCGCCGCCGACCTCGCCACCATCGTCTCCGGCATCGGCAGCCTCACCGTCGGAGCGGCCCGGCTCATGGAGTTCGGCACCGTCAAGCACACGATGGTCGCGATGGACGAGGGCACCCTGTTCGTGATGTCGATCAGCGACGGCTCGCTGCTCGGCGTGCACGGCTCCGCCGAGTGCGACATGAGCGTGGTGGCGTACCACATGGCGCTGTTCGTGGGCCGCGCCGGACACGTGCTGACGCCCGAACTCCGCAGCGAGCTGCGGAAGTCCATGGAGTCCGAGTCGGCGGGGAGTGCCCGATGAGCAGTGCGATGAGCAGCCCGATGAGCGGAAGGCCCAAACACCAGCTCCCGGTACGCGGCGGTGACCGAAAACCCGCCCGTGTGCGCCCCTACTCGCTCACCGGCGGCCGTACCCGCTTCGGTCACGTCCTGCTGGTGGAGACGTTCGTCGGGAGCACCACCGCGATCGAGGCTCCGGAGGAGCGCAAAGAGCTGACGAATGGTTCCCTCGGCAACCGGGTCATGCCGGAGATGCGGGCCATCGTCGAACTGTGCCGCCGCATGCGGACGGTGGCCGAGATCGCCGCACTGCTGAAGATGCCGCTCGGCGTGGTCCGTGTGCTCCTGAGCGACCTGGCGGACCAGGGAAAGATCCGTGTGTACGGAACCGGAACCGGTCACGGCACCGGCCGTCCGGACCGCGCTCTGCTGGAAAGGGTGCTGAGTGGACTCCGTCGTCTCTGACTCCACTGTCTCTGACTCTCCCGTGGCCGCCCCGGCCGTCTCCGGCGCCGCAGCCTCCCTCGGCGTGCCCGCGTTCGCCGAGCCCGTGGAGGCCATGCAGCCCTGGCAGACGGACCGCACCCGCGCCCCGATCGCCACCAAGATCGTGGTGGCCGGCGGGTTCGGCGTGGGCAAGACCACGCTGGTCACGGCCGTCTCGGAGATCACGCCTCTGCAGACCGAGGCGCTGATGACCGAGGCCAGCGCGGAGACGGACGACCTGACCGCCACGCCGGGCAAGCTGACCACGACCGTGGCCATGGACTTCGGCCGGATCACGCTCGACGACGACCTGGTGCTGTACCTGTTCGGTACGCCGGGCCAGCAGCGGTTCTGGTTCATGTGGGACGACCTGGTGCGCGGCGCGATCGGCGCCGTCGTCATGGCCGACACCCGCCGGCTGAAGGACTGCTTCCCGGCGCTGGACTACTTCGAGAGCTGCGGGCTGCCGTACGTCGTGGCGGTCAACCACTTCGACGGCAGCGAGCGGTTCGAACCGGACGACGTCCGGGACGCGCTCACGATCCCGCCGCACATACCTGTCATGATCATGGACGCGCGGCGCCGGATCTCGGTGATCGAGACCCTGCTGGCCCTCGTGGCCCACGCACTCGAGGAAACCCCCGAATGATCCTTCGAGCAGTCCAGAAGTCGTAGGAGGCAACACCCGCATGCGCAAGATACTCGTCGTGGGGGCCGGGCAGTCCGGTCTCCAGCTCGCCCTCGGCCTCCAGTCGCACGGGTACGACGTCACCCTGATGTCCAACCGGACCGCGGACGAGATCCGTTCCGGCCGGGTCATGTCGACGCAGTGCATGTTCCACACCGCGCTCCAGCACGAGCGGGACCTGCAGCTGAACTTCTGGGAGTCCCAGGCCCCGAGGATCGAGGGACTCGGCGTCTCGGTCGCCGCCCCCGGCTCCTGGAGCGAAGGCCCCGCGGCGCGCGCGATCGACTGGGTGGGCAGGCTCGACGGGTACGCGCAGTCGGTCGACCAGCGGGTGAAGATGGCCGGCTGGATGGAGACCTTCGCGCAGCGCGGCGGCCAGTTGGTCATCCACGGCGCGGCGGTCGGGGACCTCGACTACTTCTCCCGCGCCTACGACCTCGTCCTGGTCTCAGCGGGCAAGGGCGAACTGGTGTCGATGTTCGAGCGGGACCCGGAGCGGTCCCCGTACAGCGAGCCGCAGCGCGCCCTGGCGGTGGCGTACGTGCACGGCATGGGCCCGCGCCCGGAGCACCCGGAGTTCGACGCGGTGCGCTGCAACCTGGTCCCCGGCGTCGGCGAGCTGTTCATCATGCCGACCTACACCCTCTCCGGCCGTGCCGACATCCTGTTCTGGGAGGGCATCCCCGGCGGTCCGCTCGACGTCTTCAAGGGCGTCAAGGACCCGGGCGAACACCTGGCCCTGACCCTGGACCTGATGCGCAGGTTCACTCCGTGGGAGTACGAGCGGGCCGCGAAGGTCGAGCTCACGGACGCCGGCGGCACACTCGCCGGCCGTTACGCCCCGACCGTCCGCAAGCCGATCGGCCGGCTGCCCGGCGGCGGCCTGGTGCTGGGCGTCGCGGACGTCGTGGTCGCCAACGACCCGATCACCGGCCAGGGCTCCAACTCGGCCTCCAAGTGCGCCGCGGCCTACCTGGCCGCCATCCTGGAGCACAGCGACAAGCCGTTCGACGAGGAGTGGATGCAGCAGGCCTTCGACCGCTACTGGAACACGGCCCAGCACGTGACCAAGTGGACGAACGCCATGCTCGCCCCGCCGCCGGAGCACATCCTCAACCTGATCGGCGCCGCCGGCCAGCTCCAGCCGGTCGCCGACCGTTTCGCCAACGCCTTCAACAACCCGGCCGACTTCGAGAACTTCTTCTACGAGCCGGCCAAGACCGAGGCCTACCTGGCCGAGGTCGCCGGGGGATCGGCCGCGTAGTAACCCGCGTCCGATCCGTCCCGGACACCCTTGGGAAGCTTCGGCGGCACATAGCGCCGCAGGGGCTTCCCGCCCGGGTCGGGCCGCACCGCGCCCAGCACCGGGTTGGACGTGACCGGCGACACCTTCACCCTCGCTCCGGGCCGGGGCGCCTGCACCACCATGCCGCCGCCGAGGTAGAGGGCGACATGCGTGGCCCCGGGGAAGTAGACGACCAGGTCGCCGGGGCGCAGGTCGCTCAGCGGCACCCGTTTCAGCCGGGCCCACTGCTCCTGGCTGGTCCTCGGGATCGGCTTCCCGGCCCGCTCCCAGGCCTGCGAGGTCAGCCCCGAGCAGTCGTACGCGTCCGGACCCTCGGCGCCCCACACGTACGGCTTCCCCAGCTGCCGCACCGCGTAGCGCACCGCCTTCTCGCCCTGCTCGGTCGGCGGTCTGCCGTCGCCGAGCACCCCGGCGGCCACGAGTTTCTGCTGTGCGCCGCCGATCCCGCCCCTCTCGGCCGCGTCGAGCGCCGCCAGCTGCCGGGCGCTGAGCGAGGCGAGCAGCCTCGCCATCTCCTGCAACCGCCTGCCCACGTCGTCGCGGGCGCGCTGCTGCTTGCGGACGAGGACCAGTCGGGCGTCGTACGCCGCACGTGCCGCGCGGGCGAGCTCGGAGGCCTTCCTCTCGTCGTCGGCCAGCCGCCCCACCGTCTCGGCCCGCTCCCGGGCCAGCCGCCCGATCATGTGCCCCGCCTCCAGCGCGCGCTGCGGATCGCGTGCCAGCAGCAGCCGGAGGTAGGGGGAGAAGTCACTGCTGCCCTGGTACTGCAGACGGGCGAGCCGTCCCGCGTTCCCCATGCTGCCGCGCAGGGCGGACCGGGCCCGGGTGAGGGCGGCGTCCAGCCGGACGACGACGACGCGCTGCCTGTTCAGCTGCCCGGCGACCGCGTTGTAGGTCCTGGCGGCCTGCTCGGCCTGCCGGTAGAGCTTCTGAAAGTCCGTCAGCAGTACGGCCGTGGACAGCTGCCTGGGCCGCTGCGCCGGCGGTCCGGGCTGCCCGGGTTGTCCGGGGCGTTCGGACGGCCCGGGTTGTGGCGGCAGTGGTACGGCCGTGGCGGTCACCGGGGCGAGCGCGGCCTGCGCCACAAGCGCCGCCGTGCACACCAGACGCGGCATGCTTCCTGACACTCCATCACCTCCGGTGCGGGGGCGGCCTTTCCGCTCCACACCGTGAGGATTGGACGTATGAACCGACGATGTGCGGCATTTGTGCGCCGGGCGGCGCACCGCTATCACCCGTCCGTGTCTCCCGGCTTGCCGTTCGTGCCGGATCGCGGCTGCGGCCGGGACCACGGCCACTTCAGCCGGCCGCCGCTCGCGCCCTCGGGATCGAACTCGTACTTCCATCCGCGCGGCAGCCCGAGCCTCTTGCTGTGCCCGCGGGGCACCCTTCGGTAGACGAGCACGGTCGGTGTGCCGCCCGCCGCGTCCGGGACCGGGATGCGGTACGTCTTCGGGGGGTTACCGGTGGGCCCCACCAGCACGGGCAGCACCCGCCCGTCCATGGGGCCGCCCTCGAACGGGGTGTCTTCGCTCTTCACGCCACCAGTGTCAGGCATCCGCCGAGGCCAGCGCCCGCACCAGCGCGGCGGTCTGCGCGTCCCGGGCGGCGGTCACGGTCAGGACGGCCACGAACTGTTCGACCAGCCAGTCCCGCAGTTCCGCCGCGGGCGGCTGTTTGCCCTCGTCGAGCCAGATCAGGGAGGCGGCCTCGACGGCGGTGATCCACACCCGGACGGTCATCCGCAGCCGTGGGCCCGGGTCCGGAACCTCCAGATGGCTGAGGATGTGCTCCGCCGCGGCCCGGCGCACACCGTCCACGATGGCGGTCGTCCGGGAGGTCTCCACCACACTCCCGCCCTGGAGCAGCGCGGTGAAGCCGGCGTCGTGCGAGTCGACGAAGCTCAGATAGCGGTCCAGGGCGCGGGCGAGGCGGGGCAGCAGTGGGCCCTCGTGCGGCTCGTCGAAGCAGTGCCGCAGCTCTTCGGCGGCGGAGCGCAGGGCCGCCTCGTACAGCTGCTGCTTGCCGCCGGGGAAGTACCGGTACACCAGCGGCCGCGACACCCCGGCCGCCTCCGCCACGCCGTCCAGCGACACCTCCTCGGGCGCCCGGTGCGCGAAGAGGGACAGCGCCGCGTCGAGCAGCTGAGCGCGCCGCTCCTCGACGCTGAGGCGGCGGTAGGCGGGGGTGGACGCGGCAGGGCTCATGACGGGCAGCGTAATCGCTGACCGGGCCCTCCAGCCGTGCCGCCCGGTCCCGCCACCGTGCCATCGCGCGCCCACGACCCGCGTGCCCCGGTTACGCCAGCAGCCCCGACGACCTCCACAGCTGCCGTCCGACACCCCGCAGCACACCGATGTCGTCGAGGAAGTCAGTCAGCCGCCTGGCCCCCGTCTGCATGACCTCGCGCCGGTGCCCGCTGGCCTTCACCTGGGCCATGGCCTCCCGCTTGTCGAGCCCCACGTTCGTG
Source organism: Streptomyces carpinensis (assembly GCF_002154505.1). Taxonomy (GTDB): domain Bacteria; phylum Actinomycetota; class Actinomycetes; order Streptomycetales; family Streptomycetaceae; genus Streptomyces; species Streptomyces carpinensis. Next base: position 18,451 of record NZ_MUBM01000222.1, read on the forward strand.
TAGACCTCGGGGTTGATGAAGGCCACCGAGAAGACCCGTGCGAACTCGCCGGAGGTCACCCGGGTGAACTCCTTGGACCACCTCGGGGCCGTCAGCATCTGCCGGCGCAGCTCCTCACGGGCGTAGCGCACGTGCCGCGCCTCCTCCACGACGTGGATGCGCGTGACCCCGCGGATCAGCGGCTGCACCCGCTCGTCCGGGAACGTCAGCCGCTGCATCCAGTCCAGGACCTCCTCGCCGAGCAGCGTCGCGGTGAAGGAGCCGGGGGTGGTGGAGATCGTCTTGAAGAGCCGGCCGAGGTTCTGGTGGACGCGGCTGACCGGGTACCAGGGGGTTCCGCCGCGGGATATCACGCGGGCGAACATCTTCGAGTGCCGGCACTCGTCCTCGATCTCGGTCAGGGCGTACCGCACGTGCGCGCTCGTGGCGGCCTTGTCGTAGATGTGCCGCACCAGCAGCTGCATCAGGATCAGCTCGAACCAGATGCCGAGCGAGGCGAGCGCGGCGGCCTCGTGCTGGGAGAGCAGGATCCGCTGTTCCTCGCTCATCCGCTTCCACAGCGGTGTGCCGTACAGCGACACCAGCTCCGGTGGCCAGAACCACTTGCCCTCCTCGAAGGGCGCGTCCCAGTCCAGCTCCTTGTCCGGGTCGAAGGAGTGCTTGGCGGAGGAGTCGAGGAGCCGCTCGGCGACCTGCTCTCGGTCCTTGAGCAGACCGAGCGCGTCGCGCAGTCCGGCCAGCGCGTCGGCTTCCGTCATGGTCGTCATGACTGTCCCACCTCGTCGTACGGGATTGTGGCTGGAATGGCTGGTTACTCGTGGGTCAGATCGCCCGCCTCTTATAAGACTGCTTGTCAGCAAGCCCGTCAATCCCCTGCACACGACTTGTTGACTCGGCGTCTACGTGTGAGCCTGCGAGGTATGCCGACCTACGACCTGTACGTCAACGACCCTGGCGACGCGCACTGGCAGGTGCCCGCGAGCGGCGCGGCCCGCTTCAGCTGGGAGGCCATGTTCGTCGGTCAGGAGAACGGCTCCGGCCGCGACCGCCTGCTCGCCCTGTACCAGAAGGGCAAGGACAAGCAGTGGGACGGGCAGAAGCGCATCGACTGGGACCTGGAGGTCGATCCGTACGACGCGCTCGGCACCCCCGAGGAGGCGATGACCCTCTACGGCACGCCGTACTGGGCCAGGATGACCGACAAGGAGAAGGGCGAGCTGCGCCGGCACTTCGCGTCCTGGCAGTTCAGCCAGTTCCTGCACGGCGAGCAGGGCGCGATGGTCTGCGCCGCGCGGATCGTGGAGTCCGTCCCCGACCTGGACGCCAAGTTCTACTCGGCGACCCAGACGATGGACGAGGCCCGGCACGCCGAGATCTACGGCCGCTTCCTGCACGAGAAGATCGGGATGGTCTACCCGATCAACGACAACCTCCAGTCTCTCCTCGGCGACACCCTGCGCGACAGCCGCTGGGACATGCCCTATCTGGGCATGCAGGTCCTCATCGAGGGCCTGGCCCTCGCGGCCTTCGGCATGATCAGGGACACCACGAACAAGCCCCTGCCCAAGCAGATTCTCGCCTACGTCATGCAGGACGAGGCCCGGCACGTGGCCTTCGGCCGCATGGCCCTGCGCGACTACTACAAGCAGCTCACCGACGCCGAACTGCGCGAGCGCGAGGAGTTCGTCATCGAGGGCTGCTACCTGATGCGCGACCGCCTGCGCGGAGTGGAGGTCCTGGAGAACTTCGGCATCCCGAAGGCCGAGGCGGAGGAGCTCAGCGAGAGGTCCGAATTCCTCCAGCTCTTCCGCCAGTTGCTCTTCAGCCGCATCGTCCCCTGCGTCAAGGACATCGGCCTGTGGGGCAAACGCCTCCAGCAGGCCTATGTCGACATGGGCGTCTTCGAGATGGGCGACTCCAACCTGGACCTGCTCATGGCCCAGGACGAGGAGATCGCCGAGCGACTCGACGCCGAGCGCTTCGCGGCGGAGGAACGCGAACGGGTGGCCGAGGTGGAGGAGGCCATCGAGGCCGGGGCGGAGGGTTGAGGCACCTCAGCCCCCGCAGCCGAGCCCCTCCGGCACTTCGGAGAGCTCCGGCTGCGACGCCCCGGCGGGGAACGACGTCCGCAGCGTGAAGGCGTACGGCGTGGGGCCGTGCGCGCGCAGATGCAGCAGGCGTTCCTCCGCCTCGGCCACCGTCGGACGGTGGCCCGACGGCACCCACCACAGGGTCGTCACCGCCTCCTGGAGCTTGGCGAACCTCCCCCACTGCCTCAACGGCGTGGGGGGACCCCCACCCGGCGCCGGGACAGCATCTCCCGGTGCCGGCCCTGGTACATGAACGCCGTCAGGGCGTCGGTGTCCCGCCACACCGACATGTTGACGATCAGCCACTCGTCCCCGAGGACGGGCACGTCCGTGGCGTTGCCGGACTCGCTCTGCAGCAGCCAGACGAATCCCGGGGCGCCGTCCGCGTCGGCGTTCACCGGGTCGAGCGCGTCGACGAAGTCCTTCAGCTGCGGGGAGTCCAGAGGGGCCTTGACGCGGGCGATGTTGACCTGGGCGAGTTCGTACGCGGCGGCGGCTGTCATGAGCGAACCGTAGGGCGGCCCGCCGCGCGGACGGTAGCCCCGGTCTCAACAAGCGGGCACCAGACGGGCATTGGGGGCAGACGTGGGCCGGGCGTCATGCGGGACGACCCGCGGGCATGGCGCCGGCGCCGTCCGGGAGTCAGCCCGTTCGAGGCGAGTGCAGCACCGCCTCCATCACGGCCTTCGCGATCGGCGCCGCCGTGCCGCCGCCGCTGATGTCCCCGCGCCGCGCCGACGCGTCCTCCACCACCACGGCGACCGCGACCCGCGCATCCATGTCCTGCTCGCCCTGCGCCCAGGAGATGAACCAGGCGTACGGAGTGCCCCGGTTGCCGACGCCGTGCTGCGCGGTGCCGGTCTTGCCGCCCACCGTGGCACCCGGAACGGCGGCGTTCCGGCCGGTGCCCTCCTCCACCACGTCCGTCATCAGCTCCCGCAGCCGCGCCGCCGTGGTCGGGCGCATCACCTGCCGTGCCGGCCGTGAACCGGCCGCCGACACCATGTCCCCGCCGCTGCGCGTGGTGCGCTCCACGAGATACGGCGAGCGCACCTGCCCGCCGTTCGCCACCGCCGCCGCCACCATCGCCATCTGCAACGGCGTGGCCCGCGTGTTGAACTGCCCGATCGACGACAACGCCCGCTGCGCCCGGTCCTCGGGCGCGTCGAACCTGCTCGGCACGACCGAGAAGGGGATCTCCAGCGAGGAGTCGTTGAAGCCGAAGCCCTGCGCCGTCGCCCGCATGGCCGACGCGCCGACGTCGACGCCCAGCTTGGCGAACACCGTGTTGCACGACCACTCGAAGGCGAAGCGCAGGGAGGCGTCCTCGCAGCCCTCGCCCTCGTTGACCAGCCAGGCGGTGCTGCCGGGCAGCCGGTACGGGTCCGGCGAGTCGGTCGGCGCGTCGAGATCCTGCACCACTCCCGCATCCAGCGCCGCCGCCGCGGTGACCACCTTGAACGTCGAACCCGGTGGATACGTCTGCCGCACCGCCCGGTTCAGCATCGGCCTTTCCGGGTCGCCGTTCAGCCGCGCCCAGGCCGCCGCCACCGCCGGCCCGTTCCCGGACAGCTCGGCCGGGTCGTACGACGGCGTGGACACCAGCGCCAGGATCCGGCCCGTCGTCGGCTCGACCGCCACGACCGCGCCCTTGCGCTTGCCCAGCCCGTGGAACGCCGCCAGCTGGGCGGCCGGGTTCAGCGTCGTGACCACGTTGCCGCCCGGGCTCTGCCCCCGCGTGAAGTCGTTCCACAGCGGGAACCCCGCCAGCAACGGGTCCGTCCCCGACAGCACGCCGTCCTCGGTGTGCTCCAGGAGCGTCGTCCCGTACCGCTGGGAGGCGAACCCGGTGACCGGGGCGTACATCGGGCCCTGCGTGTAGGTGCGTTCGTAGCGCAGCTGCTCGCCGGTGTCCTTGGACCCCGTCACCGGCCGGCCGCCGACCAGGATCTCGCCGCGCGGCTGCTCGTAACGGACGATGCTGGGGCGCCGGTTGGCCGGGTTGACGCCGTACGAGGGCGCCTGGAGCACCTGCAGCCAGGCCGTGTTCACCAGGAGCGCCACCAGCAGCAGCACGCAGAAGGCGGCGGCGTGCCGGATGTGCCGGGTCACCGGACCGCCTCCCCGGGGGACTGTCCGCGGCTCACGGGGCCACCTTCCCGTCGTACTGCCGCCGCGCCACATGGCTCACCCGGATCAGCAGCGCCACGATCGCCCAGTTGGTGACGACCGACGAGCCGCCCTGCGCCAGGAAGGGCATCGCCATGCCGGTCAGCGGAATCAGACCGGTCACCCCGCCCGCGATCACGAACACCTGGAGCGCCACGATCGAGGCGAGCCCGACCGCGAGGAGCCGGCCGAACGGGTCGCGCAGGGCGAGGCCCGCCCGGTAGCCGCGCTCGACGAGCAGGGCGTACAGCAGGAAGACCGCGGACAGTCCCGCCAGGCCCAGCTCCTCCCCGGCGGTGGCCAGGATGAAGTCCGACTTGGCCGCGAAGCCGACCAGGATCGAGTGGCCGAGGCCCAGCCCGCTGCCGAGCACACCGCCCGCTGCGAACGAGAACAGCGACTGGGCCACCTGCCCGGCCCCCTGTCCGGCCTCGATGGACGCGAACGGATGCAGCCACTCCGCGACCCGGCTGTGCACGTGCGGCTCCAGCCAGCCGACGGCGACCGCCCCGGCCACCGCGAGCAGCAGCCCGACCGCGATCCACCCGGTGCGCCCGGTGGCGATGTACAGCATGACGACGAACAGCCCGAAGAACAGCAGCGAGGTGCCGAGGTCCCGCTCCAGCACCAGGACGCCCACGCTCAGCAGCCAGATCGCGACGACCGGCCCGAGTACCCGCCCGGGCGGCAGCCGCGGCCACCACCCCCTGCGGCCCTTGTAGGTCAGCGCGCCGCGGTTCGCGGCCAGGTACGCGGCGAAGAACACCGCCAGCAGCACCTTGGCGAACTCGCCCGGCTGGATGGAGAACCCGCCGAGCCGGATCCAGATGCGGGCACCGTTCACGGGCGGGAAGAAGATCGGCAGCGTGAGCAGGGCGAGCGCGGCGACGGCACAGACGTGGGAGTAGCGCTGGAGCCACCGGTAGTCGCGCAGCACCAGCACCACGAGGGTGAACGAGGCCACGCCCAGCGTGGACCACACCAGCTGGGCGGGCGCGGCCTCCTGGCCCGGCGTCTCCAGGTCGAGCCGGTAGATCAGCACCAGGCCGAGCCCGTTGAGCAGTACGCCGATGGGCAGCAGGAGCGGATCGGCGTAGGGCGCCCGCAGGCGCACCGCGCCGTGCGCGAGCAGCGCGAGGACGCCGAGCCCGGCGCCGTAACCGGCGGCGCCGGGCGGAACGGTGCCGTGCTTCGCGAGGCCGACGGCGCAGTAGCCGTACACCGACAGCAGGACGGCGAGGACGATGAGGGAGAGTTCGATGCCGCGGCGCCGGGGGAGACGGACGACGGCGGTCGATGCGGAGGGGTGTGCCGCTGCCGCGGTGGGTCCGGCCTTGGTCATGTCGGGAACCTATCCAAAACCGGCATCTCGGCCGGCTCGGCAGCTCAGCACCAGCGTGGCGCGGGCCCGACGGTGTCGATGTAGCGGGCCGCACCCCAGGCCCAGGCGCCGTCGGCGAGCAGGTACCACCGGGGGTTGCCGCCCACGGTGTCGCCGGCCGTCTTGCAGTAGATCCAGACGACCTCGCCCTGCCGGGCGACCCGGAGGGCCTTGCCGCCGCGGTCCGGCCGGGTGTGCAGGGCCAGGCCGCCACGGGCCGTGACCACGCCGCGGTAGAAGCGTGGGCCGTTGCCGGGCCCGTCGCTCGGCGGCTGGGTCTGCTGCGGGCCGGGGCCGGGGGTGCTCGCGCCGGGGGCCGGTGTGCCGGTGTGCGGACTTCCGGTGTTCGAGGTGCCGGTGTTCCAGGTGGCGGTCGGGGCC
>NZ_MUBM01000223.1 GCF_002154505.1 Streptomyces carpinensis
GGGCGGCGGCGAGCAGGCCACCGCTCGCGAGGACCGCGGTGACGGGCCGTGCGAGGCGGTTCAGCCGTGGTCTGCGCGCCGGCGGGCGCGGTCGGCCTGTGACGTCTCGGCTGTTCATGTGCACGCTCCAATTACAGGCGGAATGAGCGGACTTGACAGAACTGGCTCGGCGGGCGGTGCCCGTCTCGTGGTCAGGCGCCGCGGCGGATCCGGCCCGCGTAGCGGTCTTCGAGCACCTTGTTGTGCTCGTCGCCGCCGGGCACGTTGGCCGAGAGGTACACCGGTGGGGTGACTCCCGCCTCGATCAGCAGACGCACCGCCTCGGCGTTGACCATCTGGGCCAGGTAGGCCGCGGTGATCGTGGAGACGGCGCACACGGAGCCGCCGGAGGGCAGCGGCAGCAGCGCGTCGCCGAAGGGCGCGCCGTTGTCGAGGACGACGTCCGCGAAGTCGCTGAGACGCTTGCCCGAGGGATGGCGCGGGGTGGCGCGGGAGGTGTGCTCGAGGCTGGTGACGGCGATCAGGGCGTGGCCGTGTTCCTTGACCAGTTGGGCCATCTCGACGATGCAGCCGTTGATGCCGGAGTTGGAGGCGATCACGAACACGTCTTCGGGGTGCGGGGCGGCGAGCTCGTACAGTCGGTGCGCGATCGCGGGGTCCCGCTCCAGCAGGGGGTCGTTGAGCGTGTCTGCGGGCGCGCCGCCGTACAGTACGAGGTCCCTGATCGCGATCTTGTTGGTGGGGACGAGGCCGCCGGCGCGGCCGGCGACCTCGGTGGCCAGTGACTCCGAATGCCCGGTTCCGAACGCCTGCACCACACCGTCGCCCTTGAGCGCGGTCGCGATCAGACCGGCCGCCGCGAGCACGGCGTCCGTGTGTGTGGTGACCACTCGGTCGACGATGTCCTTGGCCGCGGCAAGGAACTCTTGACTGTCCGGCACACCCGCTCCTTGGGATCCGATGAAGAAGTTTTGTTCTTCGCCGCATGACTTTGCGCGCAGAGGGAGGGACAAGTCAATGGAGCGGAGCCATAATTGGGTGCCTCGGGAGACAGGGTGAAGAATAATTCTTCACCGCCGAGGTGAGGTTGGGAGAGGCAGAGCCATGCACACCACCGCTGGGGCCGTCGACGGCGGCATCGTCGGCCGGATCCGCGAACTGCTCCCGGACCTGCCCGAAGCGCAGCGCACGACGGCCGCGTTGATCCTCGACGACCCGGCGGCCGCCGCACGGATGACCATCCTCGACCTGGCGGACGCGTGCGGGGTGTCCACCGGGAGCATCACCCGCTTCTGCCGCACGCTCGCGCTGCCCGGCTACTCGGCGCTTCGGCTCGCGCTCGCGTCCGACACCGGCCGGTCCGAGCAGGAGACCTGGCAGGCCAACATCGGCCGGGACATCTCGGAGAAGGACGACATCCGCCTGGTCGCCTCCGCGATCTCCGCCGGGGTGCGGCACGCGGTGGGCGCGACCCTGGCCGCGATCGACCTGGACGCCGTGGAGCAGGCGGCCTCCGCGATCGCGCGGGCCCGCCGGGTGGAGATCTGCGGGGCGGGCGGCAGCGGGAGCATGGGAGCCGAGTTCCAGCAGCGCGTCTACCGGATCGGAGTTCCTGCCTGGTCGTGGAGCGACACGCAGGTGGCGCTCACCGGGGCCGCGCTCCTCGGGCCGGACGACGTGCTCCTCGCACTGTCCCACAGCGGCCGCACGCGGGAGGTGACGGACCTGGCGGCGGAGGCCGCGTCGCGCGGCGCCACGACCGTCGCCGTCGTCGGGGACCTCGACTCACCGCTGGCACGCCGCGTGGACCTCGTGCTCGCGACGACCGTGCCGGACGACGGTCCCGGCCACCACACCGTACTGAGCAGGCACGCGCAGATGGCGGTCCTCGACCTGCTCTACATCGCCATAGCTCAGCGCACCTACGACCAGAGCACGGAGGCGATGGCCGCCACGAGCGAGGCCGTCCGCCCCTACAAACACGAATAGCACCGCGCGGGGGCAGAAGATCGGGGAGCATCGGCCAGGACGGGCGGGCGCGCTCCTGTGCGGACGTCATCCGGCGAGTACCCGGGGAGGGAAACGTCGTGCCGACGAGCGGGGACGAGCGGGCGGCGGACACGGCGGCGCGGCCCGTCGTCATCGGCATCGACGCGGGCGGCACCCGCACGCGCGCCGCGGCGGCATGGGCGGCCGCGGACGGCGGGCCACCCCTGCACACCGGCGTGTCGGGACCGGGCAACGCCCTCTCCGTTCCGATCGACGTCCTGACCGCGCACCTCCGCGAGGCGGTCGCCGCCGCGGCACCGCCCCCGCTGCGGCCCGCCGTACGGGCGGTGGCCGCCGGGCTCGCGGGGTGTTCCGCTCTGCCCGGCGACGCGGGTGCCGCGAACGCGACCTCGGCGCTGCGCGCGGCCCTCACCGACCTGGGCATACGGCCCGACGTCACCACCGTCTCCAGCGACGCCGAGATCGCTTTCGCCGGTGCGCCCGGCACCCCCTGCGACGGTCTGGTCCTGATCGGGGGCACCGGCGCCGTGGCGGCCCGGCTCGCGGGCGGGATCACCCTCGCCACCGCCGACGGCAACGGCTGGCTGCTCGGCGACAGCGGCAGCGGGTTCTGGATCGGGCGCAGAGCGGTACGGAGCGCGCTCGCCGCCCTCGACGGGCGCGGCAGGCCGACCCTCCTGACCGCGGCCGTCCGCGCGCACTACCTCGGCGAGACCGCCGCGAAGCCGCCCGCGACGCCGGCCGCCGCACAGGACGTGCGCGACCGGCTCGTGCAGGCGGTCCACGAGCGGCCCGTCCTCGAACTGGCCTCCCTCGCGCCGCTGGTGGCGCGGGCGGCCGAGAACGGCGACCGGGTCGCGCAGCGACTGCTGTCGGGCGCGGCGAAGCGGCTGGTCACGACGCTGGACTCGCTCTCACCCGGCCCCGAGGACATCCTCGTGACCACCGGGGGCCTGCTCGGTCCCGGCGGGGTGCTGCTCGGTCCCCTGAAACGCCGGCTTGCCCCACGAGGTCTGCACCCGGTGCCCGTGCCGGACGGCCTCGCGGGAGCAGTGGCCCTGGCCCGGAAGGCACTCGTACGGACGGGTTGACCCGGCACGGACGCCCCTGCCCTTCCCCCGCCGGGCGACTGCGCGCTCCAGTGCTCGGCCACATCCGTGATCGGGCGTTGCACCGAACGATTCGCGATCCCCGCCCGAGGTGTCCCCAGCCCCTCGGGTCGCGTCCTGAGAAGTGCTGTACAGGCCCCCACCTGCTCCGCGCGCTCGGCCCGGCGTCTGAGTGAGTGCCCGGAGCGCAGGAACGGCCACCGGCTGATCTTTCGAGGTGTCGAAGCTCGAAGGAGATCAGCACGATGACCGCACCAGACAGTGTGCCCCTGCACGCCCTTACCGAAGAGAACCTCGCCTCGGCGAGTCCCGATCTGCTGCGCGTGATGGTCAGGACGTTCGCCGACGCGCTCATGTCCGCAAAGGCCGACGCCCTCTGCAATGCCGGATACGGGCAGGTCAGCGAGGTCAGCGAGGAGAGAAGGTCAACCACCGCAACGGCTGTCGCCCACGCGAGTGGCACACCCGGGCCGGCACGTCGAGCCGGTCCTCCCCGAGCTCAGGACCAGCAGTCACTTTCCGCACCGGCTCTTCGATCCTTCTGCGATCCTTCCCTCCGGTCCGAGCGCCACCGTCGTCGTGACCCGGGTGAGCGAGGGTTTCCTGGGCACCGACCCGAAGCCGAAGCGGACGGGCGGTTCGACGGGGGCCGCGGAACCGAGGTCGGCGCCGGCGAAGAACGCCGAGACCGCGCGGATCGGCTGCAGATCCCGTGCGCCGTACCATTCGCGGCGGTCCGCACCGGCGCTGCCCCGGGTTCGCACGCCGGGCAGCAGCATGCGGGCCGGCCAGTCCATGAGCGCACTCCACGCCGGACGGCGGGCGAGCGCCCCGGGCACAGCCCGCAGCAAAAGGCCCAGGAGCCCGCGTCTGCCCGTGACGAACCGCAGCTCGAGCGGGCCCGCGGTGACCGTCCAGGTACCGTCCACGACCCCGACCCGCACGGGGACGACCCGAACGGTGTCGAAGACGTAGGTTCCGCCGATGAACTCCGCGGTCTCCCGCGTGGGGGCCAGCAGCAGCCGCTCACCCTCGGCCCGTTCCAGCATCACGTCGCTGAACGGGCCGAACGGCGACTGCTGCCAGTGGCCGAGCACGACACGCGTTCCGGAGCACGTGCCCAGGCCCGCGATCCAGCCCTCGAAGCACAGCAGCGGGCCCCGCGCGGCCGACCTGCAACCCCGGCTCACCCCCAAAGTCCCCCTGCGGCGGTACCGCGCCGCGGCCCCGGCCTCAGGCAGAAGCGGCCGTCGGCGCACAGGGCCGCGAGGCTCCCAGCCGCACATGCCTGACTCCTTCCGAGAAGTGCACCACAGGCCCTCCAGAAGGAGCCGGCAGCCCGGCGGAGGCGGTCAGCGTCTCCTCCAGCAGCTCCACGGTGGCGGCGGCCAGCGGCCACGGTTCGTGCTCCACCGGCGTCTCCCAGAGCACGCCGAGCCGGCGGGTGTAGGCCCGCCGGCGCGAGGTCAGCCACGCGTGCCGCTCCGTCGGCCGCTCGATCCGGTCGCCGGGGCGGACGACCAGCCGGTAGCCGGCCCCGCCCGTCCATCTCCTGCCGAAAGTAGGAGACGGTTCCTCCCTTCCCGCTGACCTCGAGGAGGCCAGGGTGGTACGGCGCGCCGATCCCTCGCGCCGCCGGCATCAGCGGGCAGGTGACCTCCAGGGAAAGGAACCACGGCCCGTCCCGGCCGTCGGGGTGCCGGACATAGGTGCGCAGGTTGGTCTCCGCGAACGCCGGGAGCCCGGGCACTGCGGCCGGTACACCGGGCAGGCGCACGTCCGCCATCACGAAGGACGTGAGCCCGACCCAGGCAGCGTCCTCGTACTCGTCCACGACCAGCTGCTCGGGCACCAGCGCCTGAACCGTCTCCGGTGGGAAGGACCAGTGGACGAACGTCTGCGTCAGCCAGCCCGCCCGCAGCGCCGGCAACCGCACCCGCCGCTCCGCTTCGTACGCCACCACGGACGGCGAGTCCCCCTCCCCCGGCCGACGGAAACGCAACCCCTGAGCCGCCCGAGGTCGCCTGCCCGTATCGCGCGGCACGCGCCGGGGATCGCACCGGCGATTGCGGCACCGGGTGCCGTGCCCGGCCATCCCGATCGTCCAGGTCGCCGGCGGATACCTGCCACCCTGGCCACCATCGTCAGTGTCCGGCGGTGTCGGCGGGGCAAGCCAGGTTCCAGTTGGCGGGTCGGGCCTCGATCGGTGTCATCCACGTCCTCTCAGTCAGCCGGCGAGCCCGGCGTTGACGAGCGCCTTGATGTACGGCAGGTCATTGCCGGTCCCCGTCGGATTGAGGGAGTACACCACGCGGTGCCGGAGATCGCGGGTGGCGAAGATCCCGTTGTCCCAGCCGGGACGGGAACCCGTCTTGCCCCAGGCGTACTGGCCGTTCGGGAGTTGGTAGCGCATGAGCCCGCCGACGCTGTAGCAGGCGTCCTTGCCGGCGCAGTTGGTGTTGTCGGCGGCATTCGACACATTCGGCACCTTGAACACCAGGCTCTGCTGGGCGGGCGGGAGCAGACGCCCCTGGAACAGCGCGGTGAGGAAGCGATCCAGATCGGCGGCGGTGGAAATCATGCCACCCTCGGCCCACGGATACGGGCTCTGCTCGGTCACGTCCTGTCCGTCGAGGTACACCTCCGCGTGGGGCGAGGGGATCGCCGGGTCGTCGGCTGCGGGCAGGCTGGTGTGACTCATTTCCAGCGGCCGGATGATCCTGCGCTCCAGTTCGGTGGTGAAGGAGTGGCCGGTGACCTTCTCGACGATCAGGCCGAGGACCAAGGAGTTGAGCCCGTTGTACTGCTGCTCGCGCCGGTGCGCGGGCGGCGCGGCGGCGGCGAACGACTCGTGCAGGAGGTCCGCGGGGCTCACGGACTCGAGCTGCCATCCAGGTCCGTCGGCCGGGTCCGGGGTCCGTGCGGGCTTGGGCAGGCCGCTGGTGTGGTCGAGGAGCTGGCGCACGGTGACGTGGCCGTACGCCTGGGGCAGCACATCGGGTACGTACTTCCGGGCCGGTGCGTTCAGGTCGATCCGGTGTTCGGCGACGAGCTGGAGGATCACCGTGTTGGTGAACACTTTGGTGACACTGCCGATCCGGAAGTACGCGTCAGCGGTGACCGGGCCGGCGGTGACGCTCACGCCGTCCTGCCGGACCAGCGCGCCGGCGACGACGTCGTCGGGCAGGTGGCCGAGGATCTCCTGAACGGTCGGTGCGGCGGATGGCGAGGCACTGACAGCCGGCGCGGCGGTGGCCATGGACGCAGCCGCACCGGCAGTGAGCGTAGTGGCCAGGGCGAGGGTGGTGACTGCGCGGCGAATGCGCATCGAGTTTCTCCTCAACGTGCGTAGTTGGGACGTGTTTTCAGCGCCCACTCTGCTGCCCGCGGCCGTCGTCATTCATCAGTGATCACCCTGATATCACCCCTGGACCGTCCCCTTGCGGGCGCGGCAAGGCCAGTACAGCCGGGCAGCCGTCGGGCCGAGCGGCCCCCTGAGCGAACCGGGAGGGCAAGAGCACCATCCCGGCGCTTTCTGCCCCGCGGGAAGCGGCCTTCGGTCGTGGGCGCCATCCCGGCACACTCGCGAGCCGCAACAGCCTGGCCGGCGCCTGCCAGTGGGCAAGCGGGACGGCTCGTTGCAGGTATCCCGCCGACTCGTGAGGCGAGCGAGGTGGACGGCGGCCCTCTGGCGTGCCGATAAGGCGGGAGGCCTCGTCCAACGCCGTCCGGCACCACGGCGGCACACCCTGGACCGTGTCACCAGGACTCCCCGCTTGCCGGCAACCGTGGCTATCGGGTAGGCGGGCCGGTTTTCCCGGCCCTCCTCCCACACCACCGGACATGCGGGCCCGCATCCGGCGGTTCGTTCAGCTGATCTCAAGCGGGTCGTTGGCGGG
>NZ_MUBM01000224.1 GCF_002154505.1 Streptomyces carpinensis
CAGATCGGGGCGATCGCCCCGGCGCTCACGCCGATCTTCACGGCGCTGGGCCCGGCGATCGTCAACCTGATCAACGCTCTGGGGCCGGGCCTCGCGGCGATCGCTCCAGCTCTGGCCACGGTCGGGCAGGCCCTCGCGCAGGGGCTCGCTATTCTCGGGCCCGCGCTGGGCCTCCTGGGTGCCGCGCTGGCGCAGATCCTCACCGCGTTGGCACCGCTGCTGCCGCTCGCCGGGCAGCTCGCGGCCATCCTGGCGCAGGCCCTCGCGCCGGTCCTGTCCGCCGTGGCGCAGGCCCTCGGCCCGGTGATCTCTGCACTGGTCACGGCACTGATGCCGGTCCTGCCGATCCTGTCGCAGGCTTTCGTGACGCTGGTCCAGGCGCTCACGCCGCTCGCCGTTGGTGTCGGGCAGGCGCTCGCGCAGGTGCTCCTGCAGCTGGCGCCGCTGTTTCCGGTCATCGCCCAGGCCGTGGCACAGGTCGTCGCCGCCTTCGCCCCGTTGATCTTGCAGTTCACGGCTGCGCTGCTGCCGGTCCTGCCCGGCCTGATCGACGCGTTCATGCAGGTCGTGTTCGCGGTCATGCCGCTGATCCCGTCGATCGTTCAGCTGGTCGCTGCGCTGACCCCGCTGGTGGGGATGATCGCCGGGCTGGCCGGGCCGATCCTGCAGGTGGCCGCTGCGATCTTGCAATGGACGACGCTCAACGTCGTCGTGCCGGTGATCAAGGGCGTCGTCACCGTGCTGACCGAGCTGATCAACGGTGCCACCAGCGTCGTCAACTTCATCGTCGGCCTGCCCGGGCAGATCACCAGCGGGCTGTCGTCGCTCGGCTCCAGCATTTCCGACGCCTTCTCCTCCGCCTTCGAATGGGTGAAGCAGAAGGTCAGCGAGGGCGTCGATGCGGTGGTCAAGTCTTTCACCGACCTGCCAGGCAAGATCACCGCCGCGTTGGCGGCACTGCCCGGGGCCCTGCTCGACGCTTTCACCACGGCTGTCGCCGGCGTGGCCATCGCCCTGCTGACGATCCTCGCCGGGATCGTCTTCACCTTCACCGAACTGCCAGGGAAGATCGCCAGCGGACTGGCGTCGCTGGGCTCGTCGCTGCTGAACGCCTTCCAGTCCGCGTTCAACGCGGTCACGTCGGCGATCTCGTCGTTCTTGTCCTCGGCGGCGTCGTTCTTCTCCGAGCTGCCCGGCCGGGTCGGCTCCGCGCTGGCAGCGCTGCCGGGCAAGCTGTCCAGCCTGTTCCGGTCGGCCGGCTCGTCCGCGCTCAGCGCCGCCAGGTCCGCCGGGTCGTCGGTGGTGTCGTTCTTCTCCGAGCTGCCCGGCCGGATCGGCAGGGCCCTGACGTCCGTCGGGTCGAAGATCGCCGGGGCGTTCCGTAGCGCGGTCAAGTCGGCGAAGGACGCTGTGTCCAGCCTCATCTCGGGCGTGGTGGACCTGTTCTCCGGTCTGCCCGGGAAGATCCTCGACGCCATCGGCAATGTCGGCTCGAAGATCATGTCCAAGATCAAGAGCGGGATCCCGGACTCGGTGCGGAAGTACCTGCCGTTCGCCCGGGGCGGCATCGTGTACGGGCCGACGCACGCTCTGATCGGTGAGGCAGGGCCCGAGGTCGTCATCCCGCTCACCAAGCCCCGCAGGGCCGCGCAGCTCGCCGCCCAGTCCGGTCTGCTCGACATGCTCGGCGTCACCCAGGCCCGCACCCTCGCCGCCGTCACGGGCACGGCCACGGGCAACGCGGCCGCCAACGGAGCCGTGTCCAGCCTGCGCAGCGCGCTGACGGGCATTGCGAGCCTGCTGGACGGCGTCGGCGCCCAGGTAGTGCAGGGCATGGTCGCGGGCATCCGTGACAACGCCGGGCTGATCGTGGCGGCCGTGCACGACATGGCGGACTCGGCGGTCACCGCGGCGGAGGACCGGCTGCAGATCGCCTCGCCGTCCAAGGTGTTCGCGAAGATCGGCCAGCAGGTAGGCGCCGGATTCGTCAAGGGCTTGACCGGCACCGCGGCGCAGATCAAGTCCACGACCGACTCGATGGTGAAGGCCATCGCGGACGCCTTCAAGGGCAAGAACTCGAAGGTCGACGACCGGCTCGTGGCGATGCTCAACTCGGGCAACACGAAGCTGCAGAGCCTCGCCGCGCAGCGCGACAAGATCGCTCAGCGGATCGCGGACGCGCAGAAGTTCGCCACCGACACGACGAACGCGGCCGTGTCGGCGTTCTCCCTGCAGAACCTCCCCCAGGGCACCGACCACGTGACCACGTCGTCCCTCACGGCGGGTCTGCAGAACGCGGTGAACCAGGTGAAGACGTTCACCAGCCAGATCAGCAAGCTCGGCAAGCGGGGCCTGGCCAAGAGCCTGCTGGAGCAGGTGATCGGCCTTGGCGCGAACCAGGGCGCCGACCTGGCCGTCGCGCTGTCGTCGGCGACGTCGGATCAGCTGAAGCGGCTCAACAGCCTGCAGAGCCAGCTCTCCAAGGCATCCGGCACGCTCGGCCAGACCAGCGCGGACCTGCTGTACGACTCGGGCGCCCAGGCCGCGAAGGGCTTCCTGGCCGGGTTGAAGGGCCAGCAGAAGGCGATCGAGAAGCTCATGCTCGACATCGCCAAGGGCATGCAGTCCGCGATCCGTGCCGCGTTGAAGATCCACAGTCCGAGCCGGGTGTTCATGAAGATCGGCGACCTGACCGGGCTCGGCCTGCACCTCGGTTTCCTGCGGCGGCTGGCTGGCCTGCAGGACGCGTCCCGGGCGGCGGCCCGCGACCTGGCGGACGGCGTGGCCGCCCAGCTCACCGTCCTCGGAGGGGGCAGGGACGGCGTGGTGATCCCGCTGACCCGCTCGCAGCGCGGCCGAGGCCCCGACGACCCGCCGATGACCGTGGGCCGCGGCGCCCGCGCGGCGGCCGCGGCCGGGGGCGGGCTGCAGATGACGAACCACTGGACGATCAACGAGGTGGGCGATGCGCACATGACGGCGCACCGCGTGGTGAACCGCCTCGTCCTGGCGGCGGGAGTGACGGGCTGATGGCGGTCGAGTGGTACCTACAGTTCGGCGGGGTGGAGCTGGTGAACCACGCCCGGCTCAACACCTACCTGGAGACAGTCGGTTCGCCGCTGACCGGCTACAACGGCTGCGGCTGCCCCACGTTCGGCAACGAGGTCCTCGAGGAACTGCCGTACACGACACCGGACGACCCGGCGAGCCCGGCGCCCTGGTACGACCCGGACGTGCCCGAGAGCACCGAGTTCGCCGGGCTGATGGTCCTCGACGTCGCCGGCCTGGACGACTTCCCGGTGCAGCGGTCGGTGACCGGCGGCATCGCCGGTGGCGGCTCGATCGGCCCCGCGCGGGCGCTGCCGCGCACGATCACCGTGACCGCGTTGGTCCTCGGCTCCACCTGCTGCGGCGTGGACTACGGGCTGCACTGGCTGTCGCAGGTCCTGCAGGGCTGCGTCAGCGGCGACTGTGACGGCGATTGCCTGGTCACGTACAACTGCTGCCCCGGCGACGAGGGCCTGACCCCGGCCGAGTTCAACGCCCGGCACCGCAGGACGCTGCGCCGCGTCGCCCTGACCGAAGGGCCCAAGGTGACCGCGCGGGCCGGCGACGGTTGCGGCACCGGCCAATGCCAGTCCGGCGCCGACATCTTGACCGTCGAGTTCGTCCTGACGGCCGCTGTGCCGTGGCTGTGGACCGATCCCGTGTCGGTGCTGGAGGTCGTGCCGCCGATGGACCTGGACGGCTCCTGCGTGACCTGGTGCGTGCACCCTGCCGGGTCGGCCGACCAGTGCCCAGGCGGCTGCCGGTTCGCGGCCTGCGTCGACCCGACCGCGGCCTGCGCCGACACCCGCTGCGCCACCCCAGCACCGCCGCTGCCAGGAGCGCCGCTCAACACCTGCTTCTGCCTGCCGCTGGCCGCAGAGCGGACCTGCTACACCATGGATCTGACCAGCCGGCCGACGTGGACGTCGGACGTGCCGATCGTCACCGTCCGCGCCGGGTCGACGGACCTGCGGAACCTGACGATTGAGATCTACGAGCAGGGCGAAGCCGGACTCACCTGCGACGAGACCGCCGACTTCAACCGGTGCGACCCGCACAGCTACTTCCACGTTTCGTTCTGTCCGGCGGGCGGCGCCGTCACGCTCGACGGGCAGACCGGCCGCGCGACCGTCGAGTGCGGCGGCGTCTGCGAAAGTTCGTCCGACGTCTACGGCCGCGACGGCATGCCCGTCACCTTCAACACGTTCGACTGCTCCACGTTCTGCGTCTGCCTGAGCTCGGACATTGAGAGCCCGCCGGCCATGGACGCCCTGGTGACCATCAGTGTCTCCGGACGAGGCCGCTGATAAGTGGTCAAAAGTGCCTCTGAGCAGGCAAAACGGATAGAATGGATCAACAACTAAACGGCCCCGGCGGAAGGTGAGAGCTTCCGGTCCGGGGCCCCGAACCTGTATGGAGGCTCGGATGGTCCAGGGTACGTGCGCGGTCGTCTTCGCGGACGGCACCACGTGCGGCAAGGGCGTCAAGTACAAGCGCGACGTCTGGTGCCACTCCTGCAAGGAGTGGTCAAGGAACAACGGGGGAGCGGACCCCAACGGGCGCCAACCTCGGCGCACGGCGGCGGAGATTCGAAGGATCCTGCAACGCGGCATTGACGCGGGCCCGGAAGCTTGTGTGGTCTTCGGCGACGGCACCACCGACGCTTGCGTCAGCTTCGGCGGCGAGTCGATGAAGGCGACCCGGGCGGTTTGGCTGATGGCCAACCGGGAGGTGCCAGTAGGTGGCCGGATCATGCGGACGTGCGAGAGGTACGGCTGCATCAACCTGCACCACATCAGGCTGCAGCATCACACGATCGAACGCTTCTGCGTCGTCGTCATGGCTGACGAGCGGCTGTGCGGCAAGCCGGTGAGCGAGAGCCGGAAGGATTGGTGCGCGGGGTGCCGGGCGTGGTCCAACAAGCACGGTGGGGCCGATCCCAGCGTACGCAAGCGCTGGGTCGATATCGAAGCCCGGCGCAGGCAGATGGAGGCCGCCGCCTACGCAACGACAACTGAGTGCATCGTCCTTGAGGGGTTTGCTGAGCGTCCTACGGTCATGTACGAGGGCGTCCACATGATGGCGGCGCGAGCCGTATGGATCATCCGGCATGGCGATCCGGGCGACCACGACGTGCTGCACCGGTGCAACAACGGCAGCGGTGCGCACGGCTGCATCAACATCAGCCACCTGAAGCTCGGTGATCACACAGAGAACATGCGAGACCGGAACGTCACTGAGAGCTTCCATTCGATCCTCACCGGCGAGCAGGCCCGGGAGATCAGGGAGAGGTGGGTTCCTGGAGTGGACCTCCTGTTCCGGGGCAATACCCGGCAGCTCGCTGAGGAGTACGGGGTCTCGGTGCAGACAATCCGCGAGGTAGGCCGGGGCGCTTCCTGGAAGCACCTGCACAATTAGCCGGGAGTCGCTGGTTCTGGGCCGGGCTCGTCTCCAAGGAGAGGGCCCGGCCTTGTCTGTAGCTGGATGCGGAAGTCATCGCGCCGTTGTACTCGATAAAGGCGGCGCGACGGTCGCCGTCGCCGACGTGCTCGTGGAATGCGAATGGAATCGGGTGCTCGATGGGGTCAGCACGGCGCGAGCGGTCGTCCAACCGGGATTCGACTGCTGCACACAGTTCGGCCGGATCTCCAGCTGGAGGAACCGCCTGGTTGTGTTTCGTGACGACCAGTACGTGTGGGATGGGCCGATCACGAACATCAGCTGGACGCAGGACGGGATTGAGCTGGCCGCGAAGGACATCCTGGCCTGGCTGGACCGCCGTGTCCCTCACGCGTCGCGGACGTTCACGGGCGTCGACGTGATGGACATCGCGGAGTGGCTGATCGAGGACGGCTTCCGGCCCGACGACCCGGGGCACACCGTGGAGGTCATCGGCCGGGCCGGGATCAACGGCTCGCGGTCGTACAGCGCGAACATCGGGCAGACCGGCGACCACCTCCGCCAGCTCGCCGAGGCCGGGCTGGACTTCACCGCGATCGGGTCGAAGATCCTGCTGCTGCCCGAGACGTTCATGGAGAGCGTGGGCCGGCTGTCGGACGCGGACCTGCCCGACGGCCTGGAGGTCGCCGAGGACGGCGATTCCCTGGTGACCCGGTGGGTCGTCGCCGGTGGGAGCGAGGGCAGCGGCGTCATCGGTGAGGCGGGCGGCGTCGACGACTACTACGGGCTGCACGAGCGGTACGTGGAGCAGTCGGAGATCACCGACAGTGCGTCGGCGGCGGAGTCGGCGAAGGCCCGGCAGCGGGCGTCGCTGTTGGTGCCGGTGTTCATCGACACGCAGCAGGTGACGATCAGCCCGGAGGCGGCGATCGACGTGCCGAGCTTGGTCCCGGGCTGGTGCCTCGATGTGACGAGCGCGGGGACGTGCCGGAAGGTGGCGCAGCGGCTGAAGATCATGGGCGTGAAGGTCACCGAGTCGGGCGGCAGCGAGAACTCGGCGGGCCGTGAGTCGGTGCAGGTGCAGGTGGCGGCGGCTGGGACGGAGGCGGCCTGATGGCGATGCGTGGATCACCGGCGCGGCGGATCGTCGGCAACCCTCTGGGCGGGGTGCTCGGCCACCTCGACCAGCGGGCACGGATCGCCGGACGCAGGCAGACCGGCCAGCCGGGCGAGCAGGACCCGCTGCCGACCGACGTGATCGTGGGTGCGCCCGCCGGGCCTGCGGCGGCTGTGCTGGCCACCGGCGAGGACGGCCGCGCCCAGTGGGTGTTCCCGGCCCCGTACGCGGCCCCTCCGGTCGTCCAGGCGACGGCGGTTGACCCGTGCCCGGACGATGACGACCGCACCGTCCTCGTCGCTCTGGAAGAGGTCACGGCCTGGTGCGCGGTGGTGCGAGTCTGGCGGACCCGGGCACGCCGCGGCACGGGCGTCGCCGAGCCTGTCGGGGCCGGGGTGCGCGTTCACGTGATGGCGATGAACGCCGGGTCCGGCTAGGCCAGGCTGAGACATTGCACGACCTTGCAACCGATGTATTGCCCGACGGAGATTTCCTTCCCCTGGCCGTCGATCATTGTCATATCGTGCGCTGGCTCCACTATGGGAGGGGGCGGTTTGTTGGGGTCGGGAGGGT
>NZ_MUBM01000225.1 GCF_002154505.1 Streptomyces carpinensis
CGCGGTGCCGGGCGCGGCGGGGGCCGTGTCGTTGCTGGTGCTGCTGGCCGCCGGGCGGGTACTCGCAGCTCCCGCCGGGCAGGCGGTTGTTGCGGCTTCATCGGAAAATGATCCAAATCGTGCTGTCGAACCCCGTTTCAGCTCGGGGGATCGGGCGTAATGTTCAGTCATGGACCGCCGCATTTTCGGGCTGGAGAACGAGTACGGCGTCACGTGCACGTTCAGGGGACAGCGCCGCCTGTCGCCTGACGAGGTGGCGCGGTACCTCTTCCGCCGTGTCGTGTCATGGGGCCGCAGCAGCAATGTCTTTCTGCGAAACGGCGCCCGGCTCTATCTCGACGTGGGCTCACATCCGGAATACGCGACACCCGAGTGTGACAATGTGATCGAACTGGTCACCCACGATAAGGCCGGCGAGCGCATTCTGGAAGGACTCCTGGTAGACGCCGAACGACGCCTGCACGAGGAGGGAATCGCGGGTGACGTCTACCTCTTCAAGAACAACACCGACTCGGCGGGCAACTCCTACGGCTGCCACGAGAACTATCTGGTGGCGCGGCACGGGGAGTTCTCCCGGCTCGCGGACATCCTCATTCCGTTCCTGGTCACGAGGCAGTTGCTGTGCGGTGCGGGCAAGGTGCTGCAGACGCCGCGCGGAGCCGTGTACTGCGTGAGCCAGCGGGCGGAGCACATCTGGGAGGGCGTCTCCTCGGCGACGACGCGTTCCCGGCCGATCATCAACACGCGTGACGAGCCGCACGCGGACGCCGAGCGCTACCGCCGGCTGCACGTCATCGTGGGCGACTCGAACATGTCCGAGACGACGATGCTGCTGAAGGTCGGCGCCACCGACCTGGTGCTGCGCATGATCGAGGCGGGCACGGTGATGCGCGACCTCACCCTGGAGAACCCGATCCGGGCGATCCGCGAGGTCAGCCACGACATCACGGGCCGCCGCAAGGTGCGCCTGGCCAGCGGCCGGGAGGCCTCGGCGCTGGAGGTGCAGCGGGAGTACTACGAGAAGGCCGTGGACTTCTGCGAGCGGAGAGGCGTCCGCACCGGCACGGTGGAGCAGGTGCTGGAGCTGTGGGGCCGGACGCTGGACGCGATCGAGACGGAGGATCTCGACCGGATCGGCACCGAGATCGACTGGGTGATGAAGTACAAGCTCATCGAGCGGTACCGCACCAAGCACAACATGACCATGTCCCACCCGCGGGTCGCCCAGATAGACCTCGCGTACCACGACATCCACCGTCGTCGTGGCCTGTACTACCTGCTGGAGAAGAAGGGCCAAGCGGCCCGGGTCTGCAACGACTTGAAGATCTTCGAAGGCAAGTCGGTTCCGCCGCAGACCACTCGGGCGCGGCTGCGCGGCGACTTCATCCGGCGGGCGCAGGAGCAGCGGCGGGACTTCACCGTCGACTGGGTCCATCTCAAGCTCAACGACCAGGCGCAGCGGACGGTGTTGTGCAAGGACCCGTTCCGTTCGGTGGACGACCGGGTGGAGAAGCTGATCGCCGGAATGTGAGCCGCGTGGGAGGACTGGTGTGTTCCGCACGAATTGGCGGAACGCCACTCGGGCGCCGTACGTTTCACGTACGGCGCCCTTCCGGCATCGTAGAGTTGCGCGCACGCCATCAACAGACCGATCGATTACGAGGCCTTCACCGTGCGCCGTCGCTCTCTTCTTCTCTCCGTCCCCGCTGGGCTGGTCACCCTGGCCGCCTGTGGCAACGACAAGGCCGGCTCGGACAAGGCCACTGACAGCGCCTCCCCGTCGCCGTCCGCCCCGGCCACGTCCGCCGTGCCGCCGCCGAAGATCGTCTCCGGGCCGCTGCCGGCGATCACCGCGGGTACGAAGTTCGGCGAGAAGCCGACCGTCGCCAAGGGCAGCGGTCAGCCGTCGAAGGATCTCGCCGTGAAGACGGTGATCGCGGGCGGTGGGCGCACGGTGGCGGAGAACGACTACGTCCAGGCGCACTACCTGGGACAGGTCTGGGACACGGGCAAAATCTTCGACAACTCCTACGACCGCAAGTCGCCGCTGATCATCCAGCTCGCCCAGGGCACGATCATCGACGGCTGGCGCTATGCGCTGGCCGGGAAGAAGGTCGGCAGCCGGGTCCTGTTCTCGGTGCCGCCCACCTGGGGCTACGGCACGCAGGGGAACGCGCAGGCGGGCATCAAGGGCACGGACACGCTGGTGTTCGTCGTCGATGTGCAGAACACGTTCAACGCGACGAGCTCGGCCAAGGGCAAGGCCGTGCCCCAGAAGAACGCGAGCCTGCCGAAGGTGGGCACCAACACCGACGGCAAGGCGCCGTCCATCACCGTGCCGAAGGCCGCCGCGCCGAAGAACCTGATGGCCGAGTACGTCATCGAGGGCGACGGCCCGGTGGTCAAGGCGGACCAGACGGTGCTCGTCCAGTACAAGGGCGTGCTGTGGGACGGCGGCAAGGAGTTCGACTCGACGTACCAGAAGAAGACCCTGGCGTCGTTCTCCCTCCAGCAGGTCGTCAAGGGGTGGGCGCAGGGCATGACCGGCAAGAAGGTGGGCAGCCGCGTCCTGATCGTGATTCCGCCGTCGCTGGGCTACGGCGACAACCCGCCGCCGAACAGTGGCATCTCCAAGGACTCCACGATGGTGTTCACCGTGGACATCCTCGCCGCGATGTGAGGCCCGGGGGATGTAAGACTGTGCCTGTTGCCTTTTCACAGACAAAGCAGGAGCTAGAGACGTGAGCATCGACAAGCCCGAGATCGACTTCCCGGGCGGCGAGCCCCCGGCGGACCTGGAGATCGAGGACATCTGGGAGGGCGACGGCGAGGTGGCGAAGGCGGGTCAGACCGTCACCGTCCACTACGTCGGTGTCGCCTTCAGCACCGGCGAGGAGTTCGACGCCAGCTGGAACCGTGGCACTCCGTTCCGCTTCCCGCTGGGCGCCGGCCGTGTCATCAAGGGCTGGGACCAGGGCGTGCAGGGCATGAAGGTCGGTGGCCGCCGCCAGCTGACCATCCCGGCCCACCTCGCCTACGGCAACCAGAGCCCCACCCCGGCGATCAAGCCCGGCGAGACGCTGATCTTCGTCGTGGACCTGCTCGGCGTCTGATCGACCCGCGACGGATCCCTCATGGATCCCTCAGGGATCCGATCACCTGGGGCCCATGCCTGTTCGGGCGTGGGCCCTCGGCTTTGTCACCGCCTCGGGGAGCGGTACGGTCATCGGTCGTAAGCACCATAAGGAAGGCGAAGGGCATCGATGGCCATTGCCAAGGCCGAGCGGCTGATGAACCTGGCGCTGTGTCTGCTCGGGGCGCGGCGGCCGCTCAGCAAGCGCGAGCTGCGCGATTCCATCGAGGCATACGTGGAGGCCTCGGGGTCGGGCCGGGGTGCCACGGCGTCCGACGACTCCTTCAACCGCATGTTCGAGCGGGACAAGGACGACCTGCGTGAGCTGGGGCTGGTCATCGAGACCGTCGAGAGCCTGGACGGCGAGGTCGGCTACCTGGCCCGCCGGGACAGCAACCGGCTGCCGCCGATCACCCTGGACGCCGAGGAGGCCGCGGCGCTGGGGCTCGCCGCCAAGGTCTGGCAGCAGGCCCGCCTCGCCGGTGCCGCCAGCGGCGCCCTGCAGAAGCTGCGCGCGGCCGGGCTGCCCGAGGACGTCGACCCCTACGAGGCGCACGGCGCCCTGGAGCCGCGCATCCCGGTGCACGAGGCCGCCTTCGAACCGCTGATGCTGGCCTGCCGCGACCGCCGCCCGGTCGTCTTCGACTACCGCAAGGCCAGCGCCGCCCATCCGGAGACCCGGCACGTCGAGCCGTGGGCGCTGGAGTGCTGGCGCGGCCACTGGTACCTGGCCGGCTTCGACCGCGACCGCGGCGCGGAGCGGGTGTTCCGGCTGTCGCGGATCACCGGCAGGGTGCGCTCGCGCGGTGCCGGGTTCACCGCCCCCGTGCCGGACGTCGTCACCGTCCGCGAGACCGTCGCGAGCTGGGCGGGCGAGATCGCCGACCGCTCCGCCCGGATCCGGCTGCGCTCGGGGGCGGGGTACCCCCTTCGGGCGAAGGCCACGGCCGTACGGGAACTGGGCGGAGGCTGGGACGAGTTGGACATCCCGTACGGGCACGGGCTGGACGCCTGGCTGGTGGAGTTCGGGCCGGACGTGGTGGTTCTGGAACCCGCCGAGCTGCGGGCGGACGTGGTGGACCGGCTGCGTGCCGTGGCCAAGGGCTGAGGGGGAGCGAGCAACACTGTGGCAGGCAAACCGGTCAGGCCCGTGAACGCCATCGACCAGACCCGGCGGATGCTCTCCCTGGTGACGTATCTCAGGGAGCGGCCCGGCGCCCGGATCGAGGACGTGGCGCGTGCCTTCGGCATCACCGAGGACGAGCTGGTCTCGGACCTCGACGTGCTGCCCATGTGCGGCACCAGCTTCCGCGGCGGCGACCTGCTGGACATCGACACCGACGGCGAGCGCATCTGGTGGCACAACCCGGCCGCCCTCGGCGCGGAGGCGGCCGAGCCGCTGCGGCTGGCCGCCGACGAGGCGACCGCCCTGCTGGTCGCCGCCCGAGCGGTGGCCACCCTGCCGGGTCTGCGCGAGGGCGACCGGCAGGCGCTGCTGCGGGCGACGGCCAAGGTGGAGGCGGCGGCCGGCGAGGCGGCGGGCGCCAGCTCACGCCTGTCGGTGACCTTCGAGTCCGAGGGCGGTGTCTTCGCCGACGTGGACCGGGCGATCTCCGAGCGCCGCCGCCTGTGGATCCGCTACTACTCGCCGGCGCGCGACGAGGTCACCGAGCGGGAGATCGACCCCATCCGCCTGGTCAGCGTCGGGCACACGTATGTGGAGGCCTGGTGCCGCCGCTCCGAGGCACGCCGTACCTTCCGGCTCGACCGGGTCGCCGAGATCAAGATCCTCGACGAGCCGTCCGCGCCCCCCGAGATAGAGCTGCGCGATCTGTCCGAGGCGCTGGTGCAGCCCGCCGCGGAGGATCCCGAGGTCGTCGTCGAGGTGGGCCCGGGTGGGCGCTGGGTGGCCGAGTACTACCCGCACGACAGCGCCGACGAGCTTCCGGACGGCGGGCTGCGTATCACTCTGCGCACCCCCGACCCGGCCTCGCTCAGACGCCTGGCGCTGCGCCTGGGCCGGGACGGCCGGATGGTCGCACCCCGGGAGCTGGCCGACAGCGCCCGTCGGGCGGCATGCGAGGCGCTGGCGGCGTACGGCGGCGTGACGGACACCGCGGACGTGGCCCCCAGGACTTGCTCGGCGGACGTGGCGGGCGTGGACGACGGCGGGCACCCCGGGCAGGGTGGGGATCCTGTCGACTCCCAGGGCGCTGCCGGCTCTCCGGGTCACGCGGCACCGGAGGTCCGGGGCGTGCCCGCGGAGCCCGGCGGGTTGGACGGGCGGTACGACAGGCAGGAGCAGGGCCTTTGAGCGAGTCGTCGGCGTCTGGTGTGCACGGGGTGTCGGGGATGTCGGTGGCGGCGGCGTTCGCCGGGATGAGGAGTGCGGCCCCCGTGGTGTTCCGGGCGGGCTGCCCCGACTGCCGGGGCCGCTTCGAACTCGCCGCGAGCGCGCTGCGCCTGGCCATCGGCGCCAGCAGCCGCACCACTTTCTACTCCTTCACCTGTCCCGACTGCGGTGCCGCGGTCCGCAAACCGGCCGGCGAGCGGATCGTGGAGTTGCTCACCGGCGGCGGGGTCAGGACACTGCGCCTGCACTCGACGGTCTAGTCTCGTGGGCATGTTCTGGCCGATGGTGGCGGTGGCCGCGGGTTTCCTGGGTCTGGCCGTGCTCGCAGTCTTCGCTGTACGGGTCTTCGTGGAGGCGCGGCGGCTCGGGAAGCAGGTCTCGGAGTCGGCGCACCGGATCAACCAGGCCGCCGAGGACCTGGAGCGGGCCACCCTGAGCGCCGCCCGGTCGGTGGACTCGCTGTGAGTGCCGCGGACGATGCCCGGTAAGAGTTGCGTGGGGCCCGCGCCACGGGTCGATTCACCCTGTCGTGCTGTCGCATCCGGCAGGTACGCTGCTGAACGCGGACCGGAGAACGAGGCACGGACCGCGGACGGGAGTACGCACAGGGATTGCCTCGAGTTCACCCCTGAGCGTTACGATCGCTGTCACAACGATCGCTCGGTCACATGTCCGACTGGTCGGACAGCATCCCACACAGCCGCCTCGGTGAGAAGGTAAAGACTTATGTTCGGAAGGCTCGGAGCCCCCGAGATCATTCTCATCCTCGTCGTCATCGTCCTGCTGTTCGGCGCGAAGAAGCTTCCGGACATGGCGCGCTCGCTCGGCAAGTCCGCCCGCATCCTCAAGAGCGAGGCCAAGGCGATGAAGGAGGAGGGCCGCGGATCCTCCGCGCCGCCGCCCACCGACGACGAGCAGCCCCCCGCGCAGCGCACCATCCAGGCAGCCCCCGGTGACGTGACGAGCTCGCGCCCGGTCAACGAGCCGACGGACACCCCCCAGCGCTGACACAAGGCCGGAGATCTCCGGCCTGCCGCACGAGATGAGGACGTGGGTTGCTCAAGCCTGCCCGCAAGAAGGAGAGGGATCCCGAGGGGCGCATGCCCCTTGCGGATCACCTTCGTGAGCTCCGCAACCGGCTCGCGAAGGCCTTGCTGGCCATCGTCGTCGTGACGATCGTCGCCGCCTTCTTCTACAACGACATCATCAACTTCCTCACCAAGCCGATCCTCGACTCGATCGGCTGTGACCAGAGCTTCGCGGAACTCGCCAGGTCGTCGCACAGCGGCGAGAAGTGCGCGCGGATCACCATCAACGGCCTTCTCGCGCCGTTCACACTGGCCCTTCAGGTCTCGCTGACGGCCGGTGTCGTGTTCGCCTCGCCCATCTGGCTCTACCAGCTGTGGGCGTTCGTCGCGCCCGGCCTGCACAGGCACGAGAAGAAGTACGCCTACGCCTTCGTCTTCACCGGCGCCCCCCTGTTCCTCGGCGGCGCCTTCTTCGCGTACGAGGTGCTGCCCACCACCGCGAAGGTGCTGATCGACTTCACGCCGAACGGCAGCATCGACAACCTGCTCCCGTTGGACGATCTGCTCCAGCTGGTCACGCGCATGGTGATCGTCTTCGGACTCTCCTTCGAGCTGCCCCTGCTGCTGGTCATGCTGAACCTCACCGGGGTCCTCAGCGGCAGGCGCATGCTCGGCTGGTGGCGCGCCATGATCCTGGGCATCACGGTCTTCGCGGCCGTCGCCACGCCCAGTACCGACCCGCTGTCGATGCTGGCCCTCGCCGGGCCGATCTGGGTGCTGTACTTCGGCGCGGTCGGCTTCTCGCTGCTCAACGACCGCCGCAAGCGCCGCCGTGAGGAGGCGGGCCCGTCCGACGACGAGGCCTCCGAGCTCGACCTCACCCCCGAGGACATCGGCGACGTCGAACCGGTCACCGCCAACCGGGGCCTGCCCGAGCAGGCCGGCCCGGACCGGGTCAACGGCTACGACGACGTGACCTGAGCACATCACCGCAGGCACACGGCCGGCCGCTCCACCGCGAGCGGCCGGCCTTTTCCGTGTCCGGGAGACGGGGCCTGGCGGCCGCTGGGTCCCTCGGCTGGTCGTCCGCCAGTTCTGTCGGCCCGACGTGTGCGGGAGTTGTCGGCCTGGCGGCGACGGGCTCCGTCGCCCCGATGGACCCGGTAGACCCGGTGGACCCGCCCGGCCCCGATGGACCCGGCGGATCCGTTGGTCCGGCGTCCGCCGGAGCTGTCGGGCGCCGGATCTGCCGGCGCATGCGGGACCGCAACGGGTCCGTCCCCGGGAGGCTCCGGCCCCCGCCGACCGGGCCTCGCGGCTGGGTCTTCCACTCCGCCGGTGGGATCGCCCTCCGCCGGTCGGACCTTGGGCCTCCGCGGGTCTGGGTCCCTGCTTCCGCTGGTCGGACCGTCCCACCTCCACCCATGGAACTTCCCGCCTCCACCGGTCGGTCCTTCGGCCTTCACGGGCCGGACGTCCCGCCTGCACCGGTTCGGTCCTGCGGCCTTCACGGGCCGGACGTCCCGCTTCTGCCGACCGCACCCTGCCCTCCACCGGCCGGGCCTCCCGGCTCTACCGGCCGGGTCTTCCGCTCCGTCAGTGGGATCGCCCTCCGCCGGTTGGACCTTGGGCCTCCGCGGGTCGGGGCCACCTGCCTCCGCTGGTCGGACCGTCCCACCTCCACCCATCGAACTTCCCGCCTCCACCGGTCGGTCCTTCGGCCTTCACGGGCCGGACGTCCCGCCTGCACCGGTTCGGCCCTGCGGCCCTCACGGGCCGGACGTCCCGCTTCCGCCGACCGCACCCTGCCCTCCACCGGCCGGGCCTCCCGGCTCTACCGGCCGGGTCTTCCGCTCCGCCGGTGAGATCGCCCTCCGCTGGTCGGACCGTCCCACCTCCACCCATCGAACTTCCCGCCTCCACCGGTC
>NZ_MUBM01000226.1 GCF_002154505.1 Streptomyces carpinensis
GTGGGGGCCCGGCGTGGGGTGGGGCGTTCGTCCCGTTCGAGGGCTGCCGCTGCACCCACTCTCCCTCGGCTCTCAACGAGCAGGGGCCCCGTCGCCCCTGCGGTACGAGTGCCGCAGCTACGTCCGATTACCGCAGGAGATCCCTATGAGCAGTCATCGCAAGCCGCGTTCCTCCAGCCGTCCCCTTACTCAGCGAGCCGTACGGATAGGCCTGTTCGCGGCCGGAATCGCCGGTGTGGCGACCGCCGTGCCGGCGCAGGCGGCCACCGCGGCGCCGCATGCCGCGATCGCGTCCGACCACGTCTTCAGTCACGCCGACCGGCTGCACCACACGCAGGCCAGGGACTCGTTCACCGTGCGCCAGTTCGGCACGGTGAACGCCGCCGCCGTACGGAACCAGGCCAACGCGGCCTCCGTCGGCTGCTCGGCCGACGACGCCTGCCGTTCCGTGGCGCTGTCCTTCCAGATCGTCACGTTCGCCGGCGAGCGCACGCACCTGAACGCGGTGAACGTCAGCGACGCCGTGAACAAGTGGTGCACGGGCTGTCAGACCCTCGCCGGGGCCTACCAGTTCGTCGTCTCCACGCCCACCCCGATCACCTTCGACGCCGCCACCCGGCGGCGGCTGGACGACATCCACCGCCGGCTCGACGCACTGACCCGCTCCTCGCTTCCTGCGACCGACCTGAAGTCACGGGTGGACGACCTGGCGGCCGAGGTCGGCACCGTCCTGCACGACGCGGTCGCGCGCGCCCCGAAGGGCGAGGCGCCGCCCGCCGTGACCCTGCACCGTCACCTGGAGGGCTGGCCGGGCCACTGACCGCGGCGCAGCCGCCGAGGCCGTCCTCCCGGGCCGGCCGCCGGGTCCGCGACGTGAACGCGCGGGTTCGGCGGCCGGCCGTCGCCGTGTGAGGGGCGGGAACCATTGACATCGGATGGGTGCGGGCGGAGACTCAGGCCAGTGAATAAAACTTCACTATGCGAACGCATGCCTCGCCCTCGCCACACGGCCTCACGGCAACGACGCCCACCCGAAGGGAACGACCGATGCGCACCACCGTCGGCATCATCGGAGCCGGCCCGGCCGGCCTGCTGCTCGCCCGGCTGCTCCACAACGCCGGAATCGACTCGGTCGTCCTGGAGAGCCGTGACCGCGCCTACGTCGAGCACCGGCAGCGGGCCGGAATCCTGGAGCAGGGCACCGTCGACGTGCTGCGCGCGGCCGATGCCGGGGAGCGGATGGACCGCGAGGGGTTGCGGCACGACGGGATCGAGCTGCGGTTCGACCGTCGCAGGCACCGCGTGGACTTCCCCGGGCTGACCGGTGGGCGGTCCGTGATGGTCTACGCCCAGACGGAGGTCTGCAAGGACCTGATAGCCCTCCAGCTCAAGGAGGGAGGACCGCTGTTGTTCGAGGCGGAGGCCCTGGCCGTGGAGGGCGCGGAGAGCGACCGCCCGGCCGTCCGGTTCCGTCACGAGGGACGCGAGGACGTCCTGGAGTGCGACTACGTCGTCGGGTGCGACGGCTTCTGGGGGGTGTCGCGGAAGGCGATCCCCGCCTCGCTCTCCCGGGTGTTCGAACGGACGTACCCCTTCGGCTGGCTCGGCGTCCTCGCCGACGTCGCCCCCTCCCACGACGAGCTGGTCTACGCCCGCCACGAGCGCGGCTTCGCCCTGCTGTCCATGCGCTCCCCCTCCGTCTCCCGCCTCTACCTCCAGGTCCCCGCCGACACGGACGCGCAGGCGTGGTCCGGCGAGGAGATCTGGGAGGAGCTGGAGCGGCGGCTGGAGACGGACGACGACTGGACGCTGCGACGCGGGCCCATCACCCAGAAGTCGGTCACCCCGATGCGCTCCTACGTCCACGAGCCCATGCGCCACGGCCGGCTCTTCCTCGCCGGAGACGCCGCCCACATCGTGCCCCCCACCGGGGCCAAGGGGCTGAACCTCGCCGTCGGCGACGTCGTCACCTTCGCCCAAGCCCTGACGCACCAGCAGAGGACGGGCTCCACCGAGCTGCTGGACGCCTACTCGGCGACCTGTCTGCGACGCGTCTGGCAGGCGGAGCGGTTCAGCTACGACATGACGACGATGCTGCACCGTCACCCGGACGCCACCCCCTTCGACGAGCGGCTGCAACTGGCCCGCCTGGACCGGATCGCCTCCTGCCGGGCGGCCGAGACCGACCTCGCCGAGGGCTACACCGGGTTCCCGATCGGCTGACGGAGTGCTTCTGGTCCCTTGGGATCTCCGGCTGATTCCGGGCGTGTAGCAGGTTGGTCATGAATGGGGCCGCCCGTGGCCGGGAATCACCTGCCCGCGTAGCGTGTTCGCCAGCAGGACGAGGGAAAGATCCTTCCCAGGTACTAGGGTCGATCCTTTGCCGTTCCATTACTCTTGAGCCAAGGCCGCGTCGTGCGGCCATGGAGGAGTGAGATGAGGAGCAGAAACCCGGTCTTCTCGCGACGGGGGTTCAGCCGCGACAACGGCTACGCGGGCTTCAACACCGCGCCGCAGGCCGGGGGCCCCGCTGTCGGTACGCAGGGCAATCCGTACGCGCAGGGCAATCCGTACGCCCAGCCGAGCGGAAACCCCTACGCGCAGAACCCTTACGCTCAGAACCCCTACGCCCAGCAGGACCTGCAGTACGGCGCGCCGCCGCAGGCCCCGGCCACCACCGGCCGGATGACGATGGACGACGTCGTCGTGCGCACCGCGTCCACGCTCGGCACGCTGATCGTCACGGCCGCCCTCGCCTGGGCGCTGCTGCCGGTCGACGACGCCAACCTCAGCCGTTCCTACGGCATCGGGATCGGCGCCGCGCTGATCGCGATGGTGCTGGGCTTCGTGCAGTCCTTCAAGCGCAAGGCCTCGCCCGCGCTGATCCTGACCTACGCGGCCTTCGAGGGCGTGTTCCTCGGTGTCGTCTCCAGCGTCGTCGACAACCGCATCGCGAGCGGCGCGGCCATGCAGGCCGTGCTCGGCACGATGGCGGTCTTCGCCGCGGTGCTGGTCGCGTACAAGGCGGGCTGGATCCGCGTCAACCGCCGGTTCGCCGGCTTCGTGATGGCGGCCGCGCTCGGCTTCCTGCTGCTGATGGCGGTGAACCTGCTGTTCGCCGCGTTCGGCGGCGGTGACGGCCTCGGCTTCCGCAGCGGCGCGCTCGGCATCTTGTTCGGTGTCATCGGCGTCATCCTCGGCGCCTGCTTCCTCGCCCTGGACTTCAAGCAGGTCGAGGACGGCATCGCCTACGGCGCGCCGCGCGAGGAGGCCTGGCTCGCGGCCTTCGGCCTCACGCTGACGCTGGTGTGGATCTACATGGAGTTCCTGCGGATCATCGCGATCCTCAACAGCAACGACTAGCGGCCACCCGCGACAGCGAAGTCCAGCGGTCACCCGCGTGACCAAGGGCCCCGGTTCCCGCCGGGGCCCTTCGTCGTGTGTGGGTGCACCGTGGCGCGCCTAGAGCAGTTTGCGCGCGGCCCTCCTCAGGTCGTACTCGTGGATGATCGCCTTGGCGTGGCCGTAGGCGAGGTTGTGCTCGTGGCGGAGCCAACTGAGCCTTTCCTCGAAGCAGAGCGCCGGGCCTTCTTCGACGGTGCGCAGCCAGTCGGCGACTTCACGACCGGTGCATTGGGGGAT
The DNA here is from genome assembly GCF_002154505.1 of Streptomyces carpinensis. Lineage (GTDB taxonomy): Bacteria > Actinomycetota > Actinomycetes > Streptomycetales > Streptomycetaceae > Streptomyces > Streptomyces carpinensis. The sequence goes on from NZ_MUBM01000226.1 coordinate 3,643, forward strand.
GCGGGCGAGCAGGTTGCGATGGGTCTCTTCGGAGAAGACTTGGGACATCGGCGCCTCCGGACGCGTTCGATGAAGCCGGTCCTTCACGTCACCGTGCCTGAGCGTTCGCGTATTGGCAACAGTCCCGGTGCGGCGCGTAGTCTCGCGACGTGGTTGACACGACATCGCTGACCCGTGCAGTGGATCATTTCGCCGACCGGCTGAGGGCGGCGCCGCAGAGCCGGCTGCAACGAGCCGCCGCCGCCGAAGCACTCGGGCTGGCCAGGGAGTTGGCCCGGCGGGCGCAGCTGCTGGAGGACCCCTCGGCCGAGCCGCGCGAGATGCCCGACGCCGGGATGTTCGCCGCCGCGGACCAGATCACCGTCGCCGGACACGACCTGGCGCTCGTACTTCAGAGCGAAGCCGAGGTCGAGGAGGCGGTGCGGCTGGTGGAGGAGGCCCAGAAACGCGCGGGAGTGTGAGGCCCGGCCCACTACGGCGCGCTGCTACGGCGGTCCGTTGCCGCGCATTGCCGTGGCGATCCACCACGGCGCGCAACTACGGCGATTCGCCAGGGCGAACCGCTGTGCCGAGCCGCTGTGCCGATCCGCGATCCGTCACAGCGACGCGATGACCCGATCCGCCAGGATGTAGACGTTCTCCTCGCCGCAGGAGAAGGTCAGGGTGTAGGCGCCGGAGATGCCCGAGCCGCCCAGCAGGAAGGGGGACTCGCCCGCGTGCAGGGCGGCGGCCAGGCGTTCGGCGGTCTCGCGGTGGCCCGGGGTCATGCACAGGGTCGTGCCGTCGGCGAAGACGTAGACGTCGAGGGTGCCCAGGGGGCCCGGGCGGACGTCGGCCAGCTCCACGCGGGAGGTGGCCAGCTCCTCCAGCGTGGCGACGGTGCGCTCGTGGTCGCCCACGACCGGGGACGGATGCGGGGTGAAGTCCGGGTGCGAGGGGTGGCGGCGGCGGGCCGCGGCCAGTTCGGCGGACTCGCCGGACGCACTGCCCTGGGCGGGATCCCTGCCGAAGAGGCCGGAGAGTTCGTCGGAGTCCGCTCCGGACTCGGCGACCGGCTCCAGGTGCTCGAAGCCCGCGAAGTCGGTCTGGCGCGGCAGGAACAGCTCGCTGTCGGGCAGCCCCAGCAGGGAGGGCGCGTCGGCGGCGTCCCGCGCCTCCTGCGCGGCCCAGAAGGCCCGCGCCTCGGCCAGCTCGCGCTCCCGCTCCTCCGCCAGCGCCTGGACGACGGCATCGCGTATCTGCTCCCCGTCCGCCTGGCTGCGGGCGGCCGGCAGGAGGGCACGCGTGGTCGCCGCGTGGTTCTCGGCGAGCTGGTTCTGCAGTGCCGTGACCTGGCGGCGCAGCGCGAAGAGGGTGCGCAGGACGGCGACGCCCACGGCACCGGTGGCAGCTGTGGTGAGCAGCAGGGCGATCGGCATGGCGCTCACTGACGTACTCCTGGGTTCAAGGTCGACCCCCGACTTCCTACATCAGCTTGAAGGGCGGACTATCCAGCTGTCAGTGCGTAACGTCACGAAACGGACAGGAATGCGGCTTGTGCGACGCTTGAGTCGTCCGGTGTGACGCTGCTGACCTGCGAAGATCCCCTTTCGGAGGGAGTTAGGTCACACTCTGGGGGAGATTGGATCACAGAACGGCCCGGAATCCGGGAGTTTCCTGGATTCCGGGCCGTTCGTTCACGCTGGGTGCTATGGCGGCCACTGACGGTCCTTCAAGCGGCCGCCCGGCGGGGCCGGTCGATCAGCTGAGGCGCTCGATGACCATCGCCATGCCCTGGCCGCCGCCGACGCACATCGTCTCCAGGCCGAACTGCTTGTCGTGCCACTGGAGGGAGTTGATCAGCGTGCCGGTGATGCGCGCACCGGTCATGCCGAAGGGGTGGCCGACCGCGATGGCGCCGCCGTTGACGTTCAGCTTGTCGAGGTCGATGCCGAGGTCGCGGTAGGAGGGGATCACCTGGGCGGCGAACGCCTCGTTGATCTCCACCAGGTCGATGTCGTCGATGGTCATCCCGGCGCGCGCGAGGGCCTGCCTGCTCGCCTCGACCGGGCCGAGGCCCATGATCTCCGGGGACAGGCCGGAGACGCCGGTGGAGACGATCCGGGCGAGCGGGGTCAGGCCCAGCTCGCGGGCCTTGGTGTCGGACATGATCACGACCGCGGCGGCGCCGTCGTTGAGCGGGCAGCAGTTGCCGGCGGTGACCAGGCCGTCGGGGCGGAAGACGGGCTTGAGGCCCTGGACGCCCTCCATGGTGACGCCCGCGCGCGGGCCGTCGTCCTTGCTGACGACCGTGCCGTCCGGGAGGGTCACCGGGGTGATCTCCCGCTCCCAGAAGCCGTTCTTGATGGCCTCTTCGGCCAGGTTCTGCGAGCGGACGCCGAACTCGTCCATCTCCTGGCGGGTGACGCCCTTCCAGCGGGCCAGGTTCTCGGCGGTCTGGCCCATCGCGATGTAGGCGTCGGGGACGAGGCCGTCCTCGCGCGGGTCGTGCCAGGTGGTGCCCTCCTGCTCGGCGACGGCCGCGGTGCGGGCCTCGGCGTCGGCGAAGAACGGGTTGTGCGTGTCCGGCAGGCTGTCGGAGTTCCCCTTGACGAACCGGGAGACCGTCTCGACACCGGCCGAGATGAACACGTCGCCCTCGCCGGCCTTGATGGCGTGCAGGGCCATGCGGCTGGTCTGGAGCGAGGAGGAGCAGTAGCGGGTGATCGTGCAGCCGGGCAGGTGGTCCATGCCCATCTGCACGGCGACGATCCGGCCGAGGTTGTTGCCCTGCTCGCCGCCGGGCAGACCGCAGCCCAGCATGAGGTCGTCGATGTCCCTCGGGTCCAGCTCTGGGATCTTCGCCAGCGCGGCCTGGATGATCGTGGCGGTCAGGTCGTCCGGGCGCAGGTCCTTGAGGGAGCCCTTGAAGGCGCGGCCGATGGGGGAGCGGGCGGTCGAGACGATGACGGCTTCGGGCATCACGGCTCCAAAATCGGTAGGGCGGCGCGTAGCGCCTCGTTGCGGGGCGGTGGTCGGGCGACGGGCGGGAGGGGACGGGCAGAGCTGGTTGGGAAGTTACCCGTACGTATGCCCCGGGTCACGGGGCTGGCGGTGTGACCCTGGCCGCAATTTACTAAGCGCTTGCTTTCCCGCCTCGCCCCGGCCTGCCGCGCCCGGCGCGGTGCCTGACGCGCCGAGCGGCCTCGACCTCACACGCCGGACGGGCTGGAGGGCGCAGGCTGAGGCTCCGGCACACGCCGCCGCCTGCGCCGCTTGAGCAGTGCCCACGGCCCCCGCGGCCCCGTCGGCATCGCGGCGGTGACCTCCGTACCCGCCTCCGACGCGGCCTCCGCCGCCGCCCGGGCCACCGGCAGGAACCCCTCGCGCCGCGACACGTCCGGCCGCTCCTCCTCCGCCGGCCACAGCCCCAGCACCGCGCACACGGTCGGCAGCACCGCCATCGCCGCCGTGGCGTATCCCTCGGCGGACGGGTGGTAGTTGTCCGGGCCGAACAGCTCCCGGGGATTCGCCTCGAACTCCGGGCCCAGCAGGTCGCCCAGCGACACGGTGCGACCCCCCTGCTCCACCACCCCGATCGTCTGTGCCGCCGCCAGCTGCCGGGAGGCCCGGCGGGCCAGCCAGCGCAGCGGCTGCTGCACCGGCTCGATGGTGCCCAGGTCGGGGCAGGTGCCGACCACCACCTCGGCACCGGCGGTCCGCAGCCGCCGTACCGCCGCCGACAGATGACGCACCGAGCGGGTCGGGGGCATCCGGTGGGTGACGTCGTTCGCGCCGATCATGATCACGCAGACGTCGGGCATCTGCGCCGCGTCGGCCGTCACCAGGGCCACCTGGCGGTCCAGGTCGTCGGACTGGGCGCCGGGCACGGCCACGTTGCGCAGCAGCACCGGGCGCTCGGCCACGGCCGCCAGGCCCGACGCGAGCAACGCGCCCGGTGTCTGGCCGGAGCGGTGGACGCCCTGCCCCGCGGCCGTGGAGTCGCCGAGCATGGTGAGTCTGAGCGGGGGGTCGCCGGGGGCGTCGTAGACATGGCCGTACAGCCCGTCCGCGAGAGGTACGTGGTTGTCCGTACCGTTGCCCACATGGCGCTTGGCCAGTTGCACCTCGGCGAGCAGCAGACCCGCGGCGGCCGCGCCGACCAGCCCGAGCCCGCCGCCGCCGTACGCGGCGCCGGCCGCGATACGCCGGGCCACCCTCGCCCTCGACATGCTCGTCATGCCTCGCCGCCACCTCCCGCGTCGCCGTACAACCACTCCTTGCCCCGTACCGACCGTCGTCCAATCGCGACGGGGAGTGAACGCCCGCGTCGGGGAGTTCCCTGGCCTTAGGCTGGCGGCACCACCACGACCACACTTTTTGCAGCAACCGGAGACAACGGTGCAATTCCACGACTCGATGATCAGCCTCGTCGGCAACACGCCGCTGGTGAGGCTCAACAGCGTCACCAAGGGCATCAGGGCGACCGTCCTGGCCAAGGTCGAGTACTTCAACCCGGGCGGTTCCGTGAAGGACCGCATCGCCCTGCGCATGATCGAGGCGGCCGAGCAGAGCGGGGAGCTGAAGCCGGGGGGCACGATCGTCGAGCCGACCAGTGGCAACACCGGCGTCGGCCTGGCCATCGTGGCCCAGCAGAAGGGCTACAAGTGCATCTTCGTCTGCCCGGACAAGGTCTCCACCGACAAGATCAACGTGCTGCGCGCGTACGGGGCGGAGGTCGTGGTGTGCCCGACGGCGGTGGCGCCGGAGCACCCTGACTCGTACTACAACGTCTCCGACCGCCTGGTCCGTGAGACCCCCGGAGCCTGGAAGCCGGACCAGTACTCCAACCCCAACAACCCCCTGTCGCACTATCACTCCACCGGTCCGGAGCTGTGGGAGCAGACCGAGGGGCGGATCACCCACTTCGTGGCGGGCGTCGGCACCGGCGGCACCATCTCCGGCACCGGCCGCTACCTGAAGGACGTCAGCGACGGCAAGGTCCAGGTCGTCGGCGCCGACCCCGAGGGCTCGGTCTACTCCGGCGGGTCCGGACGGCCGTACCTCGTCGAGGGCGTCGGAGAGGACTTCTGGCCCACCGCCTACGACCGCACCGTCGCCGACGAGATCGTCGCCGTCTCCGACAAGGACTCCTTCCAGATGACCCGCCGCCTGGCCAAGGAGGAAGGCCTGCTGGTCGGCGGCTCCTGCGGCATGGCGGTCGTCGCGGCCCTGCGGGTCGCCGAGCGCCTCGGCCCGGACGACGTGGTGGTGGTGCTGCTGCCGGACAGCGGGCGCGGGTACCTGAGCAAGATCTTCAACGACGAGTGGATGGCCGACTACGGCTTCCTGGAGGACGAGGGGCCGAACGCCCGCGTCGGTGACGTGCTCAGCGACAAGGAGGGCGGCATCCCCTCCCTCGTCCACATGCACCCGGACGAGACCGTCGGCCAGGCCATCGAGGTGCTGCGCGAGTACGGCGTCTCGCAGATGCCGATCGTGAAGCCGGGCGCCGGTCACCCCGACGTCATGGCGGCCGAGGTCGTGGGCTCCGTCGTCGAACGTGAGCTGCTGGACGCCCTGTTCACCAAGCGCGCCTCGCTGGAGGACCCGCTGGAGAAGCACATGTGCGCGCCGCTGCCGCAGGTCGGCTCCGGCGAGCCGGTCGCCGACCTCATGTCGGTGCTCGGTGCGGCGGACGCGGCGATCGTGCTGGAGGAGGGCAAGCCGACCGGTGTGGTCAGCCGGCAGGACCTGCTGGCCTTCCTGGCCAAGGGCGGAAAGCAGTGACGAGCGGGCCGCGAACGTCGAGGTGACGGCGGAGAACACGCGGTGACCTGCGGCTGAGAGGCCGTCGTGAAAGTGGTACGAGCGTGTCACGTGCGCGCAGTATCCGCTTAACACGAGTCCGGCAGATTAAGGGACGTCGGCAGGGAGACGAGGGCACCACCCGGGCATCGAGTTCTGGGAAAGGCTCTTCTCCAGGCCGGCGTCGTACGGCGTCAGGGACCTCCGGAGCGGCTCCCGGACCTCCATGGACGCCACGGACGCGCAAGCCCGGTCCTGACCCGGCCCGCGTCCCCCGCGGGGACCGCCGTCGTCCCGCCCCCCCAGCGATGGGGGTGCGGCGGTCCCCGCGCACATCCGTGTTCCGCACCCCTGTGTTCCGCCCGGCGGGCGTCGCGGTGGCCGGGGGAGTGTCAGTCCTCCCAGCGGTCGTCCTGGGAGGGCCCGCGGCGCCGGCCGCCGAAGATTCCGGGGTTGGCGCGGGCGGCCTGGACGACGTTGACGCCGACGATGCCGGCCCAGGCGGCGAGGAGGCCGGGCAGGTGGGCGACGCCGCCGCCGATCGCGGACAGCGGCACGGCCAGCACCAGCGAGACGATGCCGAAGCCGAAGCGCTCGCCCCAGGAGTCCGTGGCCTTCGGTGAACGGGAGTCGCGGGCCACCGTCATCTGCTGTTCGGCGAGCTGCCGGCGGACACGGCGCTCGACGGCGCCGTCGATGCGCTGATCGACCTTCTCCAGGAACGAGTCGACCAGCGCGGACTCGTACTCCTCGCCCAGCTCCCTGCGGGCCTGCAGGGTGGCGTTGAGTTCCTTCTTCAGGTCGGTGTCCCGGGCGTCCATTCCGCTCATGCCGACCAGGCTAGGGAGTCCCGGGGGCGGCCGCACTGGGGTTAGCCCCCTACTTCTGCTGGGGAGTCCCGGTGCTTCTGCGGGGGAGTCCCCGGAGGGATTTCTGTGGGAGGCGTCCCGGGGAGGCGTCCGCGGGGAGTCCCGGGAGCAGCCGCCCGCCGCCGGCGGCGCCTTGACTGCGGCTGCGGGGCGGCGCGCCGACGGCGGTGGCTTCGTCCACGATTAGCACAGGAGCGGTCGCTTTCCGTGCTCGCCCCGGTGGCGCTTGGCCGATCCCTTGCCTGGCCTGTATGACCTCATGCAGAGTTCTTGGTATCTGAATAGGAACTGGTCGGGGAGTACTCTCCCGGGGCGTCGACGACTTCTGGAGGGGGAGCACGACATGAGCGTGACCGACAGCCCTGCCGCACGGCTGCAGGCGCTCTTCGAGGGGCACCGGCTCACGCCGACCCAGCGGCGCATCGCGCACAGCATGGTCCGGCGGGCCGCCGACGTGCCGTTCCTGTCCAGCGTCGAGCTGGCCGAACTGGCCGGGGTCAGCCAGCCGTCGGTGACGCGTTTCGCGGTCGCCCTGGGCTTCGACGGCTATCCGGCACTGCGCCGGCACCTGCGTGAGGTCGCGCCGGCCGAACCGGCCGCCGAGCCGGCGTCGTACAACGAGTACCAGCAGGCCGTCGAGGCCGAGATCGAGAATCTGCGGCATCTGGCGGAGGCGCTGGCCGATCCGAGGCCGGTGCAGGAGGCGGGCCGGGTCCTGGCCGCCTCGCGTCCGCTGCCGGTCCTGGGCCTGCGGGCCGCGGCCTCCCAGGCCTACGGCTTCGCGTACTTCGCCGGCAAGGTCCACCCGGACGTACGGCTGCTCGACGAGGGCGGCACGATGATCCAGGACCGCATCGACGGCGCCGTGCGGGCGGGCGCGTCGGCGCTGCTGTGCTTCGCGCTGCCGCGGCATCCGCGCGAGGTGGTGGACACCCTCGCCTATGCCAAGGACGCGGGGCTGGCCGTCGTCACGGTCGCCGACTCGGCCTTCGCTCCGGTCGCGAAACACTCCGACCTGCTGCTGCCGGCGGCCGTCGGCACGGGGCTCGCGTTCGACACCGCGTGCGCGCCGATGCTGCTCGGGCGCGTGCTCCTGGAGGCCATGTGCGACGACCTGCCGGACGCGCAGGCGCGGCTGGAGGAGTTCGACGGGAAGGCGGCGGCGCGGGGGCTGTTCGTGGACTGACCCCGCGGCGCCGGCCCGGAGCCCTCGGCCCGACGCTCTGCGAGGCAGCCCCGACGCCCTCGGGCCCACACCCCCCGCAGCCCCGCCTCCGCGCTCTCAGATTCGTCTCACGAAGGCTCGCTAGCCTGCCCGCCCGAACGGAGGTGTGCCGGGGCGAGAAGGAGGCAGCACGTGGCACGCGGAGGGCGCGAGGCTCGCGGAGGTAGTGAAGGGCGCACCGGGCGCGGAGGTCAGGGGCTGGCCCGGGTGGCCGTCGTCGTCCGGGCCGGGGCGGCACCGTTGTGGTGGATCGGGGTGGTCGCGGCAGGGGCCGGGCTGCTGGTGCCGGGGCTGACCGGGCGCCGGATCGGGGTGTCGGCGGGCGCCGCGCTGTTCCTGATGACGGCGGCCGTCGTGGCCTGCGCCCGGCGCCGCCGCTACACCGCACTCGCCCGCGCCGCGAGCCGCGCCGGACGGCACGACGTGCTCCAGGACCGGGCGGTCACCGCCCGCGTGTGGCGCCGGGGGCACCGCTGGTGGCTGCTGCTGGCCTTGGTGGCCGCGCTGGGCAGCTCGTTCGCCGTTCCGGCGGCCGGCGGCATGCTGGTGGCCGGTGCCGGTGCCGGTGCCGGGACCGGGCTGCGGCTGAAGGCCGCCTGGATCGGCCGGCGCGAGCGGGCCGACGACGTGCTGCTGTGGGTGCGGGTGGACTGGCTCGGCAGGTGCGGCGGCCGCCCCACGGGCCCGGCGGTCAGGGGCTACCGCAGCACCGGCATCGCGGCGGGCGACGCGGCCCCGGGCGGGACCCGCCGCCGCACCGCGGCGCTCGTCTAGGAACCGGTCAGACCTCCAGGTCCTCCTCGATCTTCTTCAGCTGGTGGCGGGCCATCGCCAGGTTGGCCCGCTTTGCGTCCAGCACGAGGTAGAGGAAGAGGCCGTTGCCGCCGCGCCCGCTGATCAGCCGGATCACGTGGTACTGGTCGGACAGGGTGATCAGGATGTCCTCGATCTGTCCCTTGAGTCCGAGGTGCTCCATGGTGCGCATCTTGGCCCGTACGACATCGGTGTTGCCGGCGGCGGCCACGTTCAGGTCGAAGGTCTTGCTGCCGCCCATCGTGCCCAGCGCCATGCCGCTGGTGTAGTCGACGAGGGCGACTCCGGTCGCACCTTCGATCGAGGCGAGGGCTTCCTTCAGGCAGGTCTCGGTGTTGGCCATGGCAGGGCTCCTTGTTCTCTAACTTTCGGTGGTGGTAGGCGCGTTGGCACCTGTGGCGCGTGGCACGCGCGTGGTTCTGGTCCGTGGGGTGGTGCCGCCGGCCGCCGGGGCCGGCTTCGTGGCCCTGGCCGGCGTCACCCGGCCGAGGCCCCGGGCCGCCGCCTCGGCGTCGACCAGTTCGCCGATGCGGGCGGCGGCCCTGCGCCCTTCCAGGTGGAGGCGGCCGACGTTGACGCGGTCCTGGGCGAGCAGCGTCAGGACGGCGGTGCGGCCCGCCGCGTAGGTGGCGACATAGCCGTGGACGCCGCGGATCAGCAGCTCGCGCAGCTCACCGCGGCCGGTCACGTCCGCCATCCGCACGGCGACGCCGAGCGCGGTCGCGGTCAGCGCGGCGAGGCCCTCCGGTTCCACGTCCGGTGTGTCGTGAGCCAGGACGAGTCCGTCGGCGCTCGCGGCGAGTGCGCCGGTGAGCTGGGGACGCGGGTTCTGAGCCGGCGCAGCTCGTCCAGGATCTCGGGCTCGGCCGCCATCCGGTGTCTCCTCTCAAAGCGCCTCCAGCGCATCCCTGAGCCTCTTCAGCAGCGTGATGTGGGGGTCGGTGGTGTACCTGATCCGCTCGGTGACGTGGGGATCGGTGGTGTCCGCGGTCCGCGCGGTCGTGTGGGGGGCGGTGGTCTCCGCGGTCCCCGCGGTGATGCCGGGCGTCGGGGGCCCGGTCTCCGCCTCCGCCGGCCCGGCGTCCGCCTCCGCCTCCGTCGGTCCGGTGTCCGCCTCCGCCTTCAGCGGAGCCACGAGGCCGGCGGACGCCAGGCGCCGCACGTCCACCAGGGTGTGGAACGCCTGCCGGCCCAGCTCCCGGGCCAGGTCCGCGGCCGTGCGGGTGCCGTCGATCCGCTCCAGCAGGATCTGCTGGCGAACCGTGAGCTTCGGTACCGCGGTGGTGCGGGTCCGCGCCAGTGGGGCGCTGTCCGCTCGCGGGTCGGGCCAGATGCTGTGCAGCAGGTCGCGGCGGCGCAGGGTCTCGCGCTCCAGGGCCGCGACCGGGACCGGCAGCACGGGACCGAGCCGGTGTGCGACGCCGTAGCGGAAGCGGCCGGGTGCGCTGCTCGGGGCGAGGGCGAAGTAGGCGGCGTCGTAGAGGGCGCCCAGGTGGCACAGTTGCAGCGCTCCCTCCGCCAGTTGGCCGCCGGACAGCAGCAGCTGCGCGGCGCCGTGGCGGTCGCCGGCCCGGGCGACGGCGTCCCGCCAGGCCTCGGCCGTGAGCGTGCCGTACGCGGTGAGCAGGGTGTCCAGGCCCGGGGCCAGCGGGCTCTCGGCGTGCACCACGCGGCCCTCGGCGAGATAGAGCGTGCCGCGTTCGCGGACGAGGACGCCGCTGGCCTTCTCGGCGGCGAGCCGGGTCAGCATCGGCGAGAGGCCGCCCCAGGCCCGCTCGGCGGCGGCCGTCCTGTCGCGCACGGGCAGCGGGGGCGGGGGAGTGGTGTCGACCACGGTCATCCCAGCACCAGCCGCGCGGCCATCTCGCCCAGGCGTATCCGGGCCAGGGCGAGGTTGCCCTCCGCGCGGCTCAGCCACAGATGCAGGAACACGCTGCTGTCGAACGGCGTGTCCACGAACCGCAGCAGATGGTAGCTGTCCCGGTTGCTGACGATCAGGTCCTCGACCGGAGGACGCTCGCCACCGGGGTCGGCGGCGGCGAACGCCCCGTGCTCCGCGGCCAGCCGGGCCAGCTCGGCGGCCTCGGCCGCGGTGGTCTCGTGGTCGCCGCCCGGGGACTCCCCGACGGTGCCCAGGGCCAGTCCGCTCGTCCAGTCGACCAGCGCGGCGCCTCGCGCGCCGGGCAGCCGCATGGCTTCCAGTAGGCACTCGTCGATTCCGGGCACCGTCGTTCCCCTCCCACCTGGGGTGTCGGCTGAGTGATGCCGACGCTACGCACGGTGTGCGGACGTGGTGGGGGGTTACGGCATTTTCCAGTGGAACATGCGACCGAGGGGCTAATGTGGGTCAACTGGCCTGGATTTCCTCCTAGTTGCGCAGGTCGCTGTCGGCGTACCTCAAGGGCGCTCGGGTGCGCGCAGGGTGGTGAGCGCCGATGTGTGCGCCCCTCCCGCCTCCGCCACGATCTCCTCGACGGTCTGCGGCTCGCGCACGGTCGCGAAGGCGACCCGGCCGGTGCCGTCCGGAGCGAAGCCGTGAACGCCGGGCCGCGGCAGGGAGTTGTAGGCGTAGTGGTGCGCGAAGTAGTACGCGCCGGTGTCCAGTGCCGCCACGAAGTCGCCCGGTTCCAGCGGCGGCAGCGCGCGGGCCTCGGCGAGCAGGTCGCCCGCGAAGCACGCGGGCCCGGCCACGTCCTGGACCACCTCGGGCCCCGTCTTGGGCCGTCCTTTGGCGTCGTACGCGGCCAGCCGCAGCGGCCACGCCCCCGGCGCGTACACAGTCCGGGTGGCGACCTGCACGCCCGCGTGCGTCACGGCGACGGGCCGCCCGCCGGCGCTCTTGGTGTACTCCACCCGCGCCACCACCGTGCCCTGCTTGGCCAGCAGCGACCGCCCGAACTCGGTCACCAGCCCGTACCGCCCGTCGAACAGTCCCGGCACCACCTCGCCCAGCAGCCGGGCGTACTGCGCGTACGTCGGCGTCGTCGCCTCCGAACCGAAGTTCACCGGCAGCCCGCCGCCGATGTCGAGGGTGTCGATCTGCCGTCGCCCCGCCCGCTCGTTGATCTCCTCGGCGAGCGCGTACGTCTCCGCGACGCCCCGGGCCATCAAGGACAGCGGAATGCCCTGCGAGCCGGTGTGGGCGTGCAGCCGGGTCAGCCATGGCCGGTCCAGGTACGCGCCTACGACCCACTCGCGCGCTCCCTCGTCGCGCAGCGCCACCCCGAACTTCGAGGTCGCCGTCGCCGTCGAGAGCGCCTCGATGGAACCGCCGCCGACCTGCGGGTTCACCCGGATCCCGAGCGGGGAGCGAGGAGTGGAGGACCGTGCGAGGGCGTCGATGCGGTCCAGTTCCTGCGGACTGTCCGCGTTCACGGCGATGCCCAGTGCCAGCGCCTCCCGCAGCTCGGCCGGGGTCTTGGCGGGGGAGTCGAGGACGGTGCGCTCGGCCGGCACCCCGGCCGCCCGGGCCAGCGCGAGCTCTCCCGGGCTCGCCACCTCGGCGCCGATGCCCTCCTCGTGCAGCAGCCGCAGCACGGGCACGAGCGGGCTCGCCTTCACCGCGAAGGCGTGCAGCACTGGCGTCCCCGGCGCCGTGACCGCGGCGAACGCCGCCGTCAGGTCCGCCGCCGCCTCCCGGATGCCGGTGACGTCGAGCAGGCCCACGAGCGGGGAGTCGGGCCCCAGGAGCCCCTGCTCCACCGCGGCCCGCACCGCCTCGTCCCGCCGGGCGGCCCGCTCGCCGTCCGTGCCGCCCGTCCGGTCCTCGTCGCCGTAGCCCATGTCCTCGTCCCCCGTTCCCCTGCTGCCGGCAGTCGTCCACACCATGTGTCCAGCCAAACATCCGGGGCGCGCCGATGTCGGCACACCGACGTATTGACTAGGTCTATTCAGCAGGCCAGTATGTGAATAGACGTAGCAACAATCCATCTGGAGCAGCCACCAGGAGGCAGACCATGTCAGGACCCCGCCCCGTACGAGCGCCGCGCGGTACGGAACTGAGCGCCCTGGGATGGCAGCAGGAGGCCGCCCTGCGGATGCTCCAGAACAACCTCGACCCCGAGGTGGCCGAACACCCCGACAAGCTCGTCGTCTACGGCGGCACCGGCAAGGCGGCCCGCGACTGGCGCTCCTTCGACGCCATGGTCCGCACCCTGAGGACCCTCAAGGCCGACGAGACGATGCTCGTGCAGTCCGGCCGCCCCGTCGGCGTCATGCAGACCCACGAGTGGGCGCCGCGCGTGCTCCTCGCCAACTCCAACCTCGTCGGCGACTGGGCCAACTGGGAGGAGTTCCGCCGCCTGGAGGCCCTCGGCCTGACCATGTACGGCCAGATGACCGCCGGCTCCTGGATCTACATCGGCACCCAGGGCATCCTCCAGGGCACCTACGAGACCTTCGCCGCCGTCGCCGCGAAGAAGTTCGGCGGCACGCTCGCCGGGACAATCACGCTGACCGCCGGTCTCGGCGGCATGGGCGGCGCCCAGCCGCTCGCGGTCACCATGAACGACGGCGTCGCCATCTGCATCGACTGCGACCCGCGCGCCATCGAGCGCCGCATCGAGCACCGCTACCTGGACGTGAAGGCGGACTCGCTCGACCACGCCCTCCAGCTGGCCACCGAGGCGCGAGACCAGCGCAGGCCGCTGTCCATCGGCGTCCTCGGCAACGCCGCCGAGCTGGTCCCGCAGCTGCTCGCCATGAGCGCGCCCATCGACATCGTCACCGACCAGACCTCCGCCCACGACCCGCTGTCCTACCTGCCGCTCGGCATCGACTTCGAGGACATGGCCGAGGAGGCCGCCAAGGACCCGGCGGGCTTCACCACCCGGGCCCGCGAGTCCATGGCCCGGCACGTCGAGGCGATGGTCGGCTTCCAGGACGCCGGCGCCGAGGTCTTCGACTACGGCAACTCCATCCGCGGCGAGGCGCAGCTGGCCGGGTACGACCGGGCGTTCGCCTTCCCCGGCTTCGTCCCCGCGTACATCCGGCCGCTGTTCTGCGAGGGCAAGGGCCCGTTCCGGTGGGCCGCGCTGTCGGGTGAGGCCTCCGACATCGCCAAGACGGACAAGGCGATCCTGGAGCTGTTCCCGGAGAACGAGTCCCTGGCCCGCTGGATCAAGATGGCCGGCGAGCGCGTCCACTTCCAGGGACTGCCCGCACGCATCTGCTGGCTCGGCTACGGCGAGCGCGACAAGGCGGGCGAGCGGTTCAACGACATGGTCGCCGGCGGGGAGCTCCAGGCGCCGATCGTGATCGGTCGCGACCACCTCGACTGCGGCTCCGTCGCCTCCCCGTACCGCGAGACCGAGGCCATGCTCGACGGCTCCGACGCGATCGCCGACTGGCCGCTGCTGAACGCCATGGTGAACGTGGCCTCGGGCGCCTCGTGGGTCTCCATCCACCACGGTGGCGGCGTCGGCATGGGGCGGTCCATCCACGCCGGGCAGGTGACCGTCGCCGACGGTACGGCGCTGGCCGGGGAGAAGATCCGCCGGGTGCTGACGAACGACCCCGGGATGGGTGTCATCCGGCACGTGGACGCCGGGTACGACATCGCGGAGTCGGTGGCCGGCGAGCGCGGCGTGCGGGTGCCGATGCGCGAAGGTGACGACGCGTGACCTTCCACAGCATGTGGGCGGAGCTGCTGCCGATCGGCCGCAGCTCCGCCTCCGGCGGCTACCGGCGTTTCGCCTGGACCGGAGCCGACGCCGAGTGCCGGGACTGGTTCCGGGAGCAGGCCGAGTGCCGCGGGCTGGCCTACGAGGTGGACCGGAACGGCAACCAGTGGGCCTGGCTCGGCGACCCGGCCGGCCAGGACGCCGTCGTTGCCGGGTCGCATCTGGACTCCGTGCCCGACGGCGGGGCCTTCGACGGACCCCTCGGAGTGGTGTCGGCCTTCGCCGCGCTCGACGAACTGCGCGGCAGGGGAGCGCGGTTCGTCAAGCCGCTCGCCATCGTCAACTTCGGTGACGAGGAGGGCGCCCGGTTCGGGCTGGCCTGTGTCGGGTCGAGGCTGACCGCCGGGGAGCTCACCGTCGATCAGGCGCACCGGCTGACCGACGGCGACGGGGTCACGCTTCCCCGGGCCATGGAGGCCGCCGGGTACGACCCGGACGCCATCGGCCCGGACCCGGAGCGGCTCGCGCGCATCGGGGCCTTCGTCGAGCTCCACGTCGAGCAGGGGCGCGCCCTCGACCTCACCGGGGACGCCGTCGGCGTGGCCAGCGCCATCTGGCCGCACGGGCGGTGGCGGTTCGACTTCCGCGGCGAGGCCAACCACGCCGGCACGACCCGGCTGGTCGACCGGCGCGACCCGATGCTGTCGTACGCCGAGACCGTGCTCGCCGCCCGCCGGGAGGCCGCACTCGCCGGTGCCGTCGCCACCTTCGGCAAGATCGCCGTGGAGCCGAACGGCGTCAACGCGATCCCGTCCCTGGTGCGCGGCTGGCTCGACTCCCGCGCCGCCGACCAGCAGACCCTGGACAAGGTGGTCGGCGGCATCGAGCAGGCGGCCCGCGAGTACGCCGTCGCGCACGGTGTCGACCTCCACGTGGCCCGCGAGTCCTTCACACCCGTCGTCGAGTTCGACCACGTCCTGCGCGACGAGCTCGCCCGCATCCTGGGCGGTCGGGCGGACCTGAAGGTGCCTGTGCTCGGCACGGGCGCGGGACACGACGCCGGAATCCTGTCCGGGAGCCTCCCGACCGCCATGCTGTTCGTGCGCAACCCCACCGGAGTCTCACACTCCCCGGCCGAGTTCGCGGCCGAGGACGACTGCGTGGCGGGGGTGCGCGCACTCGCCGACGTACTGGAAGGACTGGCCTGCACGTGATGCCCACCCAGCGGACGCGGACGTACTGGCTGGAGCACGCCTGGCTCGGCACCCACGTCGAGCCGGGCGTGGCGCTCGACGTGCGGAACGGCCGCATCGCGGCCGTCCGCACCGGCGTGCCCACCCCGCCCCCCGAAGCCGAACCCCTGCGCGGGCTGACGATGCCGGGGCTCGCCAACGCCCACAGCCACGCCTTCCACCGCGCCCTGCGCGGCACCGTCCAGGTCGGCTCCGGAACCTTCTGGACCTGGCGCGACGTCATGTACGCCACCGCCGACCGGCTCACCCCGGAGACCTACCACGCACTGGCCCGCGCGGTGTACGCCGAGATGGCGCTGGCCGGGATCACGGCGGTGGGCGAGTTCCACTACGTCCACCACGCCCCGGGCGGCTCGCGGTACGCCGACCCGAACGCAATGGGCGAGGCACTGATCGAGGCCGCCGCGGAGGCCGGCATCCGCATCACCCTCCTCGACACGTGTTATCTGGCCGCCGGCTTCGGACAGCCGCCCAACCACCACCAGCTCCGTTTCTCGGACGGGACGGCCGAGGCCTGGGCCGAACGCTCTTCACTTCTCAAGGAACGGGATCACGCGCGGATCGGCGCCGCCGTCCACTCGGTGCGGGCCGTGCCCGCGCCGGAACTGTCGACCGTGGCGGGGTGGGCCGAGGAGCGGCGGGCCCCGCTCCATGTGCACCTGTCGGAGCAGACCGCCGAGAACGAGGCCTGCCTCCAGGCCCACGAATGCACCCCCACCCGGCTGCTGGCCGACCACGGCGTCCTCGGCCCCCGCACGACCGGCGTGCACAACACCCACCTCACCGAGGAGGACATCGCCCTGCTCGGCGGGTCCCGCACCGGCACCTGCATGTGCCCGACCACCGAACGGGACCTGGCCGACGGCATCGGCCCCGCCGTCGCCCTGCAGCGCGCAGGCTCCCCGCTGTCCCTCGGCTCCGACAGCCACGCCGTCATCGACCTGCTCGAGGAGGCCCGCGCGATGGAGCTGAACGAGCGGCTGCGCACCCGCACCCGCGGGCACTGGACGGCCGCGGCACTGCTGCACGCCGCGTCGGAGGCCGGTCACGCGGCCCTGGGCTGGGAGGAGGCCGGCAGCCTGCGCACGGGAGCGCTCGCCGACTTCACGACGGTCGCCCTCGACTCGGTCAGGACAGCGGGCACACTGCCGCGACTCGCCGCCGAGACGGCCGTATTCGCCGCCTCCGCGGCGGACGTGCGCCACACCGTCGTGGGCGGCCGTCATGTCGTGCGGGACGGTGCCCACGCCCTCGTGCCGGACGTGCCGTCGGCGCTGGCAGGCGCCGTCCAGGCACTGCGCGGCTGAACCCCACCGTCATCTCTGAGGACACCATGAGCAGCACAGTCATCAGCAACATCGCCACGCTGGTCACCAATGACCCCTCCCTCGGTGACGGATCCCCGCTCGGCCTGATCCGGGACGCGGCCGTCGTCATCGACGGCGACCGCGTCGCGTGGACCGGTGAATCAAGCAAAGCACCCGCCACTGACAACCGGGTCGACGCGGGCGGCCGGGCGGCGCTCCCCGGCTTCGTGGACTCCCACTCCCACCTCGTCTTCGCCGGCGACCGCACCGAGGAGTTCAACGCCCGCATGTCCGGCCGGGCCTACAGCGCGGGCGGCATCCGCACCACGGTCGCGGCCACCCGTGCCGCCACCGACGCGGAACTGGAGGCCAACCTCACCCGCTACCTCGCCGAGGCGCTGCGCCAGGGCACCACCACGTTCGAGACGAAGTCCGGCTACGGCCTGACCGTCGCCGACGAGGCCCGCGCCCTGCGCATCGCCGCGGCGCACACCGAGGAGGTCACCTACCTCGGCGCCCACATCGTCTCGCCCGACTACGCCGAGGACCCGGCGGCGTACGTCGACCTGGTCACCGGCGAGATGCTCGACGCCTGCGCCCCCCACGCCCGCTGGATCGACGTCTTCTGCGAGAAGGGCGCCTTCGACGGCGACCAGGCCCGCGCGATCCTCACCGCGGGCAAGGCCAGGGGCCTGCACCCGCGCGTCCACGCCAACCAGCTCTCCTACGGTCCCGGCGTGCAGCTCGCCGTCGAGCTGGACGCGGCCAGCGCCGACCACTGCACCCACCTCACGGACGCGGACGTCGACGCCCTCGCCAACAGCGACACGGTCGCCACGCTGCTGCCCGGCGCGGAGTTCTCCACCCGCGCCCAGTGGCCGGACGCCCGCCGCCTCCTGGACGCGGGTGCCACGGTCGCCCTGTCCACCGACTGCAACCCGGGTTCGTCGTTCACGTCCTCACTGCCGTTCTGCATCGCGCTCGCCGTGCGGGACATGGGCATGACCCCGAACGAGGCGGTCTGGTCGGCCACCGCGGGCGGGGCCGCGGCCCTGCGCCGCACGGACCTCGGCCGGCTCACGCCCGGTGCCCGCGCCGACCTGGTGCTGCTGGACGCTCCCAGCCACGTCCACCTTGCCTACCGGCCGGGCGTACCGCTGGTGAGCGAGGTCTGGCGGCGCGGCGTGCGCGAGGTCGCCCGTCCCTGAACGGCTGGGCGAGGTCGCACACCCCCGAACGGCTGGGCGAGCCGAACGCCTGAACGGCTCGGCGCCCCGGCTGCTCACCGCCGCCCCGCCCGCCACCGCTGATGCGCCCCTCCGTCGAGCGGGTCCAGGGACAGGTCGCCGCCGTTGTCGGTGAGGGCCGTCTCGATGGCGATGGCCGGGCGGACCACTCCGTCCGGGTCGACGGTGAATCTCAGGTTCCGGCCGTTTCTGCCGTAGACCGAGTCGCACGACCAGATGCCGACGCCCCTGTCCACGGAGCCCCGGCTGTCCAGGCAGAACTCGGGGTCCGCGGCCGACTGCAGGACTCCGCGCTCGGAGTCCACCCGCCAGCGCTGGGTGTACGCGGAGCCGCACGGGGAGGTGACGACGTCCGTGCCGTTGTCGAAGTCGCCGGCCACGTCCAGGCAGCGGCCCGAGGCGACATTCACCACCTGGGCGTACCCCGCGCCCGGCGGATGGGCGGGGGGTACGCCCCTGTACCTTATACACATCT
>NZ_MUBM01000227.1 GCF_002154505.1 Streptomyces carpinensis
AACGGCCTCCGGAGCCGTGTGCGCAGGTTCGAATCCTGCCGGGGGCACCTCGAAGAAGGTGCCAAAAGACCCCGCCACCAGCAGAAACGCTGAGTGCGGGGTCTTCTTGTTTGTGCAGTCGTATGCAGCGCTGAGCGGCCCTAGGACGGGGTCTGTGGACTATTTGTGGACAGGATCTTGGAGCGTTTGCCCAGGTCAGCCCCAGCAAACGCCGACCCCGGGGCAACACAGCCTCGTCACCGTCGCGACCGCGTGCTCGGTATTCTCGGCCAGGATCTCCACGACGAGCACCGACATACTCAATGTGCAGGTCTGGCCTGCAGGAACGGACGACGCCTGCTGCTCCTCGGTTCCGCTGAGAGTGGGCATGCCAGAGCCTCCACACCGGCATCCAGCCGTGCAGAGGCTCTGAGGGCAAAAAGCAGTCCCCGGTAGTACTGCGCGTGTCCTGAAGCTTCAGTCGTCACTGTCGCCTCGGTATCGCGCCGGCTTGCCGGGGGCCTCAACCACATCCTGTCCAAATCACTACGTCGACTAGACGTCCTGATCGACTTTGTGACTCTTTCGGTGTTGTGGCCTACTCACCAGGATGCGCACTAAATGTCGTGAGTCAATAGCTTTTGTGCAAATTCCGCAGGGAACTTCCTGCGATCACCTTCGACTGCGGCATCCGGCTCGCCCGCGGGTCGACGGGGAGCCGGTCGCGGCCCCTGGGTCACAGGCCCAGGGCGATGGCCACGCGGGTCAGTTCGGCGGTGTTAGTGATGTTGAGCTTGGCCCGGATACGGCGCAGGTAGGCGTCCACAGTGTGAGTGGACAGGCCCATGTGGCGGGCGGTCTGGAAGTAGGTGCGGCCAGCGGCGATGTGCCGGAGCGTCTCGCGCTCGCGCGGAGCCAGCGCGGGGGCGGGGGCCTCGGTGTGCGCAATGGCGAGGGTGGTGCTCATGGTGCTGTCCTCCGGCGAGGGGTCTGACCGTTTAGGGCGATTTGCCCTGGTTTCTTCAGATTGCTCGCCGGACGTCATGGCCGTGTCCGCCGACTGTCACAGGCGTGTCACAGGGAAAGGCGGAATGGTTTGAATCAGGCCAGCTCGTCGCCATCGCACCCGTCTCCCCTCGCCCAGGGCTACGCGCAGAGGTCTGTGGACTATTTGTGGACCGGATCTTGGAGCTTTTACCCAGGTCAGCCCATCTGACTGACGATGGGGGCTGCGCATGCGCATCGCCGCGTCAGGCCGGGTTGCTCTCCTAGGAGCTGCCTTGGACGCGGTCACAGCCCGGCGTGCCAGTCCCGCTCCAGATCGCCTGTGCCGAATACGCTGCGAAGACGTCCGACCTGGCGGCCTCGACAACACGGATGCGCGGAATGCCGCCTGGTAGCGGCTCTTCACGTGGGCCGGGACGGCGCAGCTGCCGGATACGGAAGGGGTGTGGCATGAGATCCCCGAGCGTGCACCTACGGGAGATCACTGACGACGACCGGGATGCCGTCCGTGCCCTACGCGTCCGACGTGACCAGAAGCAATTCGTCGCCTCCGTGTCCCACTCCCTCAAGGAGGCGGCGAAGAAACCGGAGGCCAATCCCTGGTACCGCGCCGTGTACCGCGGCGACGAGCCAGTCGGCTTCGTGATGCTGTCGTGGAAACCGCCGGCCGGTCCTTACAAAGGGCGGCACTTCCTCTGGCGCCTCCTCGTCGACAAGCGGTACCAGGGGCGAGGGATCGGCCGAGAGGCGCTCACGCAGGTCGCCACCCTGGTGCGCGCGGACGGCGCCACCGAGCTGCTGACCAGCTACGAGCCCGGCGACGGCGAACCGTGGCCCTTCTACCAGAAGTTCGGGTTCGAGCCCACCGGGGAGATCGACGACGGCGAGATCGTTCTGCGACTCACCTTCCCCGCGCGGTGAGCTGTTTTACACAAGCGCGGACGGTTTTGACCTCAGATGGTCACACGGCCAAAAGGCTGGTGGGCACCTGGAAGTCGATGCCCGCCAGCTGCATGTCCGCCCCAAGTGGCCGTTACCCCGCATTTGGCCATTCCTCCGGAGGCTCTGGCGGCTCCCAATCCGCCTGCAACTGCCGCTCCGCTCGCCGCCCGTTCTCCGCTCGCAGCATCGTCAACCACGGCCAAAGGTCCGGTAGCCGTTGTGTCGAGCAGGCCAGCCGGTGCTCGATACGGCACCGTTGAAACGGATCTGGCGGACACACGCCGTAGACGGTGACCCGACCGTCGGAGAGCTCGATCCACCGATGCTCCGCCGGCACCGTATGGGCCAGCGGAGTCATGTCCGGTTCCAGCAAGACCCATTCATGCTCAAGCGTCGCCACTCGGTCCTGCAACAAACCGCAGTACGGGCAGCGCAACTGCCCACCATTCAGTCGACGCGGCTCCCCCTGTAATAGCCCCATAACGCCAGAGTCGACAGCTCGGCGGCGCATGCGTAGAGCGCGAATCGGACGAGACGCATGTGGCAGCCAACCACTGGCGAAACGGAACACGACGCGGCAGGTGCTACGAGCAACAAGAAGCCGAGGGCGTGCGGCTTGTACGCGACGAAGCTCCCGGCCCATACGGGTCGGGAGCTAATGGCTCTGTGCCTCATCACTCGTATTCGCGCAGCAACTCTTCGATCTTGCGGTTGGCGATTTCCTGCCGCCCATCAATGCATTTGGCATAGCGGCTCAGCAGGACCTCAACACTGTTGCCGGCGCGTTCGGCCACCTCGGTCGGGTCCACTCCGGAGTTCAGCCATGTCGACAGCGCCGAGTGTCGGAGGTCGTACGGTCGGTCAGCGAGCGGCGAGGCGACCGCGGCCGGCGGAAGCGCCAGCGCCCGGGCCTCCTGCCAGACGCGGTAGTACGTCGAGGAGCCGACCACTCCCCCGCGCTCGTTGGTGAACAGTCGTCCGTCCTCGGCAGTGCCGAACGTGTCGAGGTGCTGCCGGAGGATGGCGACGAGTTGGGGCGGGATCGGTACAAGCCGGACCTCTTCGGCCGGCCGATTCTTCAGACCTCGATCATCGTGGGTCTCGCCCGAATCCGTCCACTGCTTGCCGACACTGGGGCGCGTCCGATTCAGCAGGGCCGTCCCCCAGCCGGTCTCTGGCAGTTTCAGGTCTGCTTTGGTGAGGCCGACAGCCTCAGCGGGGCGGAGGGCTCCGTAGTACATGCAGGCGAACAGGCCGACGAGTCGACGACCACGCGCACGACGGTACCCACCGATGTACGAGACAGCAGTGAGCAGCGAACGCGCCTGCTCCGGGTTGGCCACCACTCGGGGATCAACCTCCCCGGCCACCTTCGGTTTCTTCCAGCGGATACCCGTGATCGGATTCTCTTTGAACTCTCCAAGATCTACCGCGTAGTGCAGTGCGTTGACGAGTGTCCGTCGCTTGCGCCGTACGGTCTCCGCTGCTGCCGCCGTTCCGTCGAGCTTCAGCTTGAGGAAGTCCAGCACAGCCCTACCGATCGCGGGGTCACCGAGGTCAGAGAGAGGGCGCGACGCCTTGGCGACCCAGTGCAGCGTGTTCGCCACCTCGGTCGGCAAATCACGACCCTCCGGGCCAGGAAGAACGAAAGCCCAGTTCCGCAACGCCCTTCTCAGCTGCTCATCGGACGGCCGCCCCGGACGATCGTCGAGAAGGGCCACCGTCACGGCGGTCAACGATTCGTTGATCCCGTTGCGCGTGTTCGGAGCCGCATGCGGCCACTTCATCACCAGGTACTCCAGCGCGAAGGCATACCAGGTCTTCGAAGGTGCCTTTTCGACCAGTGAGTCAGGCAGTCCTGTCACCGTGTCGAACTCTTCGCCCTCACGGGTGGCAAGGAGGAGCTTGGAACGGAAGTGGTCTGCAAGGCCCTTGGTGCGGAACTGTTCCGAGAACACGCTGCCGGCAACAGTCCATCGGACGTCATAGGACGGCTTCTTGGTGTTCCGCTTCCGTACACCCCAGACCTTCACATCGAGAGACCTCATGCGGCCGCCGATTCTCGGGCGTTCAGCCATGCATTGAAGTCACTGCGCCAGACACGCAACTCACCGTTGGGCAACTTGAACGCCCGGGGTGCGTCCCCCAACTCTCGCCAGCGGTAGAAGGTCCGTCGGGAGATTCCTTTGAGTTCGGCGCACACCTCTCGAACGGTCATCAGCTCATCTTTCACGTCAGCTCTCCTTCCTGTGCGAGTTGGTCGCGTAGGGCTTCGCGGGCGGTTTCGCGGTTGAGTTGGAGGTCGCGGGCGATCGTGGCGGCCAGCGCCGATTCGCCGGGGGTGTGGCCGTGGCCGGCGTACTGCCAGTCGGCCAGGATCAGGACGGTGTCCGGCTCGACGTCGTCCAGGCCGAGGGCGGCGTGTTCCTGTGCGGCGCGGTAGTCGGCACGTGCCTGGCGGAGGGCGCCGAGGGTGGTGGAGTAGCGCCGGGACTTCGAGCTGAAGTGGCCGCGGAAGCCGAGCATGTGCGCCCAGGCCCAGAGGCGCCGGTCGGGGTACAGCTCGTCCAGGTCGCGGCAGGCGGTGATCAGGCGGCGGGCGTGGTCGGGGACGCCGTGGCGGTCGAGTTCGGACAGCTCGCCGATGCGGCGGTCGAGGGTGCCGGTGTTCTCGGCGGCCTTGGTGGCGTACTTGGCGACGTAGGAGGCGACGGCCTGTTCGGTGATGTCCGAGCCGTCGCCGAACGCCTTCACAGGGCGGATGTCGAGCTGTGGGCCCCACTGGAAGGTGCGGGCGGCCTGGTCTCCGGCAGCAGGCACGCTCACGCTGCTGTACGTGTGCACCGCGGCCGCGCGGATAGCGTCCGTGAGTAGGTCGGTCGTGGCCCAAGACGCCGGCGGAGAGTCGGGGCCGTCGGGTCCGTCGAGGCGAATCACGGCGTGGAAGTGGACGGCGCCCCGCTTCTGGAACTCAGCCACCTTGCCGTAGGACAGGCGACAGACTTCCTTCAGTTCGCGCTGGGTGAGCCCGGCGCGGGCGGCGATCTCGCGGCGGAGCCGGTTGGCGAACCGCACCCAGAGCTCTCCGGCGTGGTTGTTGAACAGCACCGCGCCCGCGTAGTCGTACGTTTCCGGGTCCAGGGCCGTGCCGAGGGCGGGATCGTCTGCGGCGTGGTGGGTGCCGCAGCGGCAGACGCCACGGTCGGGGCGGTTGTGAACCGGGCCGAACGAGGGTGCAGTGAAGGTGGCGAAGACACGGGGATGATCGCGGACCGTGGCCGGGATGTCCTTGTCGTCGTCTCCGGCGAGCCCCGCCCGGATGAGGTGGTAGGTGTCGCCCGCGTACGTCCAGGCGCAGGACGGGCAGCGGGAGGCGCGGCGGTTGCCGCAGGCGAGGCGGAGGCGTCCGCCCGGCTCGTTCTCGGTCGAGTAGTGGTGCAGCAGCTGGCCGGTGGTCTTGTCCTTATGCAGGACCCAGCCGATCAGGTGGATAGGGTCGGCGCAGCCGCCAGTGCGGCGGATCTGGTCTTCCCAGCGGTGGTAGTCGTCGGCCGAGGCCACCCTCAGCAGGTCGCCGAGGGTGGTCGGGTCGAGCAGCGTCTCAGGCACGAGCGCCCTCCCGGACGCGGCGGGCGGGCAGGACGCCGAGGCCACTGCAGGCCGGGCAGTGCACGGTGATGGTCCGCAGGTGACCGCGGGCGTCGCGGCCGCCGAGGGTGACGGCGGCGCAGGCGAAGCCGTCGCAGTTCGGGCAGATGCGGGGCGCTGGCGTGCTGTGGTCGGTCATGCTGGAGGTTCCTTCCGGTTGCGAGATCGGACAGGGACGGCTCCCGGGCGGCAGATGCTTGGCGGTATCGAGGCCGCCCGGGGGCCGGTCAGCGGCGTTTGGCGTCGGCGGTGACCAGGGAGCGGATCACCAGGGCACAGATGGCCAGTGAGGCGCCAGTGATGGCGACGGCCAGGAGCATGGAGACCAGGACGGCGCCGACGACCAGGACGACGGCCGTGCCGCCGCCGACGAGAGCGAGCACGGTCCCGGGCGTGAGGTGAATCGTCGGGCGGGACGGTGCCGGCGCGGCCGAGGCCGGGGCAGGTGCCGGGTGGTGCTGAGCCACGGTGGTCGGCTCGACGACAGGGGG
Organism: Streptomyces carpinensis; assembly: GCF_002154505.1. Classification (GTDB taxonomy): domain Bacteria; phylum Actinomycetota; class Actinomycetes; order Streptomycetales; family Streptomycetaceae; genus Streptomyces; species Streptomyces carpinensis. Next base: position 6,066 of record NZ_MUBM01000227.1, read on the forward strand.
CGGTGAGCTGAGCCCGGTCGGGGTGGGCATGGTCGGGATCTTCGGGCGGAACATCGGTGATCTCCTCTCGTGGGCGGGTTACTTGACGAAGGCGTTGATGGCGGGGGCGAGGACGCTGTCGGCGAGGAGGAAGCCGCCGAGCAGGAGCACGGCGATGAGCCAGGCGGGAGGGCGGATGAGCTTGACGCCGAGGTAGCCGACGACGAGCAGGGCGAGCCAGAGCGGGACCTGCACGGCTCCTCCTAGCGGGCGCGGCAGCGGTGGGTGCGGGCGGCGAGCTGGGCGGCGGAGGCGCTGGAGTAGTCGGCGGACCAGCCGCAGCGGTCGGCGGTGCACACGGCGACGTGCTTGGTCTGGCCATTGCGGTCACGGTGGGTGCCGATCTGCACCGGGCCGATCTGCATCACGGAGTGGAAGTGGTCACGGGCGGGCATGTCAGTGGTTCTCCTCTCGGGTCGTGGTCGGGTCGGGGAAGCGGGCACGGATACCGGCGGCGGTGGCCGGGTCGGAGGTGAGCCGGGCGGCTTCCTCGGCGAGCAGGTGGGCGAGGTAGGGCCGACCGGCAGAGGTCATCTCGCGGGCGCCGTCGAGGTAGTCGGAGGCGGTCAGGTCGCCTGGGTCACGGGTCATGAGCCTGTCTGTCTTCCTGGTCAGGCGAGGTGGGCGGCGATGGCGTCGGCCAGGTGGGGCGGGACGCCGAGGCGGGTGCGCAGGGTGTCGGTGTCGATCGGGGAGCCGGTCCGGGTGCGGTACTCGTC
>NZ_MUBM01000228.1 GCF_002154505.1 Streptomyces carpinensis
GGGGCGGGCCGGCCCGCCCCGCGCGTCCTGCCGAGCAGGATCGATCAGCTCCGCCTGGCGTGCGTGCCGAGGAGGACCGGTCCGCCCCGCCTGGCGCGCGTGCCGAGCAGGACCGATCAGCCCCGCCCCGCGCGTCCTGTCGCGCAGGATCGATCAGCTCCGCCTGGCGTACGTGCCGAGGAGGACCGGTCCGCCTCGCGCGTGCTGCCGCGCAGGACCGATCAGCTCCGCCTGGCGCGCGTGCCGAGCAGGACCGATCAGCTCCGCCTGGCGTGCGTGTCGAGCAGGACCGGTCCGCCCCGCCTGGCGTGCCGAGCGGATCGACCTGCCTTGCCCGTCGTGGTCGGCGGACCGGCCCGCCGTGTCCGTCGTACGGAACGGCGCCCGCTCAGCAGCCCTTCTTCGCGGTGGGCGCCCCCTGCGGAGCGTTCAGGGCGGCCAGGGCCTTGTCGGCGGCCGGCTTCTGGGCCAGCTGCTTGAAGCCGGTGCCGATGATCAGATCGACGTCGGTGCCCTTGCGGGTGTCGGTACGGCTTTCGGCGCCGGGGAGCTGGGTGGCGAGCACCGGCAGCGAGGTGTTGAGGGACGACGCCGGGCCGAGCAGTATCCCGGCGCCCTTGACCTTCTTGTCGAACTCCTTGGTCGCGTTGCCCACCTGGCCGATGCGGAAGCCGCGCTTCTTCAGCTCGTCCGCGGTCTGCTTGGCCAGTCCGGCGCGCGGCGTGGCGTTGAGGACGTTGACGGTGATCTGGCCCGGCTTGGGCAGTGCCCGGGCGGTGCCCGCGGGCGAGGGGCCGGTCTTGGCGGCCGCGTCCGTCGCGCAGTGCGCCTTGCCACCCGCCGCGGAGGCCTTCTTGCCGCCGGTGAAGACGTCGATGAGTTGCAGCGTGCCCCACCCGATCACGCCGAGCACGGCGGCGGAGGCGACGACCAGGAGCACGAGCCTGCCGTGCCGCCGGGGCCTGCGCATTCGCGGGTACTTGTTCCCCGTGATCCGGTACTTCCCGCCCATGCCGGGGGGAGTCAGCATGCTCATGGGCGCAGCGTAGTGTGCGCGGGCGGCGTTTCCTACTAGATGATCATTGGATCCGGCCCAGCAGAACCCGAAAGGTCCAAGCCGTCACCGAAGGACCGGTTCCAGACGGCCCCGGCGACCGGTCGCGGGCGCTGTCCGACGGTGTCCGCGGACCGGTCGCGGCCGCTGTCCGACGGCTCCGCCGACCGCTTCGGGCCGCGGGGGTCAGTCCAGTTCGAGCACGCGTGCGTGGAGTACCTGGCGCTGCTGCAGCGCCGCCCGCACCGCGCGGTGCAGGCCGTCCTCCAGATAGAGGTCGCCCTGCCACTTCACGACATGGGCGAAGAGGTCGCCGTAGAAGGTCGAGTCCTCCGCGAGCAGGGTCTCCAGGTCGAGCTGCTGCTTGGTGGTCACGAGCTGATCGAGGCGGACCGGGCGCGGCGCGACGTCCGCCCACTGCCGGGTGCTTTCCCGGCCGTGGTCGGGGTACGGCCGGCCGTTTCCGATGCGCTTGAAGATCACACGGAAAGCCTACCGGCCCAGACCTTCCGGGCGCAGCCTCGCCGCCGCAGTGCGACGCTGGAAAAGCCGCGGCAAACCCGGGCGAACCGGGAACGGGGGCTGAACAGGGGCTTGAGATGGGTGACGGCGAGACCACGCCCGATGCCACCTCCCGGGACACCGCGGACGGCCCCCGGCACACCGGAAATCTCCCAGGTGCTCCCGCCCGAGGCCCGGCAGATCGCCTCCGGATACGCCTGAACGACCGGGTCCGGGCGCGGGCCGCCGACGTCCGCCAGCAGTGGGCGCCCGGCGGCGCTCCCGCCGAGTTCCGCCGTTATGCACAGGCTGTGGATGGTGAGTCGGTGTACGAGAAGCTGACGGCCGAGCAGGCCGCGCGGGACGAACAGGCCGCGCAGGACGGACAGTCCTCCTGGGCCGAGGGGCGGGAGCGCGAGGTCAGGCAGGAGCCGTCGGTCAGCGAACAGGTCGTCGACAGCGGTGCGTTCCGCTCTCCCTGGCCCGGTCCATGGGCACCCAGATCGGCAAGGAGAACACCCGCTCCCTGTTCGGCACGGTCCGCAGGAGGTGGTGAGGCCGACACGGCCGGTGAAAGAAGGGGGTTGAGCCGGGCGCCTCGTCCAGGCGCCCGGCTCGACGGCTCGACGGTCAGTCGCGCCTGGGCCGGCCGGCGGCGGGCGGCCGCTGTTCGTCCCGCTCGGGCCGGCGGCGTTGCCGTCGGTGGGGTTCCTCCAGGGTCGAGGGCGGCGGCTCGGACGTGCTGCGGGCGGCCTCCGCGCGCACGAGGGCGCGCAGGACCGCGTACGGGTCGACGGGCATGGCTGTGCTTCGCTTCCTGGTCGTGCTCGGTCGCGCTCGGTCGGACTTGCCGAGCCGGCCGAGCTCGCTGACGGACGGACCGGGGCAGGTGGGCCGGTCGGCTCAGCAGCGCAGGACCGCGCAGCGCAGCGCGTGCAGGCGGTACGGACGGTGTGGGGGCTCGCTCCTGTGGGCGGGGTGTTCCGCCGCACGCGCGGGTGCCGGCTCGGCAGGGGGCGTGGGGCGCAGGGGCGATCCACCGTCGCGCAGACGGCTCCGCACCGAGGTGCGGACCGCGCCTTCGAGGGGGTCGTGCTCGGCGACGGCGCCGCCCGGCCCACCGGCTCCGGTCGGCGCGTCGGCCCCGACCGCCATCGCCGCGACGGGCACCGCGTACGCCGCGGCCGGCCCGCCGGGCGACAGGAGGGCGAGCAGCAGCACGAGCACCCGGAGGCAGCCGGCCCGGCTGCGCGCGGGGCGCACGGAGCGGCGGTCTGCACGGCCGGCCGTGCGGCCGGCGCGCGGTGCGGGTGCTGTGCTCACATCGGTCATGTCCCCGGCGGCCGTACGCCGTTCATCGTGCCGACCGGTCGAACCGCCCGCACGGCGTAGCTCGCGGGCGCGCGGTCGACGGCGTTCACAGCGGCTGCGGGATGTTCTGTGCGTGCCGACGGACGCGGAAGGCGGTGACGATCTCCATGATGCCGACCACCACCAGCCACCAGCCGCCGAGGAGGGTGAGCACGGCGACCGACTGCAGCGGCGAGTCGATCAGGACGATCCCGGCGATGAAGGTGACGATGCCGAGGAAGATCTGCCAGCCGCGCGCGGGAGCCGTACGGTCGTGGACGGCGGCGATGGTCTGCGTGATCCCGCGGAACAGCCAGCCGATGCCGATCCACAGGGCGAGCAGCAGGATCGACTGCATGGCGCCCCGGAAGCAGAACAGGCCCAGCAGGATCGACACGGCACCGCTGGCGAAGGCCAGCACGCGCAGTGAGGTCGACTTGTGCGTGCCGAAGGCGGAGACCAGTTGGAGCACTCCGCTGACCACGAGGTAGACGCCGAAGAGGATTCCGGCGGCCAGCAGTGAGGGGCCGGGCCACAACAGCACGAGGATCCCCAGGACCAGCGCGGCCACGCCGGTGACGAGGACTGCCTGCCAGGCGGCGCGGGAGAGGGCGTGCAGGGGCCCTTCCAGCGGCGGTTCCCGGGGCGGTGCGGAGTGCGGCGCCGGCGCCTGCGAGGGCGAGGACCAGGACTCCCGTGCGTCACGCGCCGCATGGACGCGGCGGTCGTCGTACCCCGGCCCGCCGGGGCCGCCGCTCGGTGGCTCGCTCATGCTCCATGCTCGGACCGGGCGCGGCCGGACCGCCACCGCTGAGGGCCCACTCGGCTGAGGCCGGCCGGTGCGGTCACCGCCCCGGAGGTTCACGACCTCGGAAGGCCTCGTCCTGCGGTCACTGCCCGGAGGGCTTCGTCGTCCCGGCCGTCCCGGCCGTCTTCGACGCCTTCGGCGAGTTCGCCGTCTTCGCGGCCTTGGCGGCGGCCTTCAGCTCCTGCTTGTGCGCCCGCACCATGGCCAGCGACTCGGGCCCGGTGATGTCCGCGACGGACCGGAAGGACTCCGGCTCGCCGTACGGCCCCGCGGCCTCCCGCCAGCCCTGCGGGCGCACACCGAGCTGCTTGCCGAGCAGCGCGAGGAAGATCTGCGCCTTCTGCTTGCCGAACCCGGGCAGCTCCTCCAGCCGGCGCAGCAGCTCCGGCCCGCTGTCCGCGTCCCGCCAGATGGCCTCGGGATCGCCGTCGTAGTGCTCGACCAGGTAGTGGCACAGCGCCTGGATCCGCTTGGCCATCGACCCCGGGTAGCGGTGCACGGCGGGCTTGTCCGACAGGAGCCGGGCGAAGGTGTCCGGCTCGAACGCCACGATCTCGTGGGCGTCCAGGTCCGCGGTGCCCATGCGCCGGACGATCGTCGCCGGGCCCTTGAACGCCCACTCCATCGGAATCTGCTGGTCCAGCAGCATTCCGACCAGCGAGGCGAGCGGACTGCGGCCGAGGAGCTCGTCGGCATCGGGGTCCTGGGCGAGGTGCAGGGTGACGTTCATGCCCCGATGATTGCCTGTCCGGAGCCGGGCCGCAGCCGGGCGGTCTCCGTGTCTTTGCGTCGACTCGTGCCCCGCTGCTGGGCCGAGATTTAGTTAGGTTAGCCTAACCTCAACGAATTGGGGTGGGTGGAATGGTGCGGGACCTGAACGGGGCTTGGGG
>NZ_MUBM01000229.1 GCF_002154505.1 Streptomyces carpinensis
CAGCCCCCCGCACCCCCGACGCCCGCCACAACCACACCACATCCCGCCCGAACGACCACACCAGCAGACCCAGTGCCAGCAGCACCACGCCCAGGTCGGCCGTGTACGGCAGCAGGTTCGCGCCGGCCAGGAGCAGGAGGATGCCCTGGAACGCGGCCACCGTCTTGCGGGCGGTGCTCGGGGGGAGCGGTGCGTTCAGCCAGGGCAGGACGCGGGCGGCGGCGACGAAGGCGTAGCGCATGGAGCCGATCAGCAGCACCCAGGGGCCGAGTCGCGTCGAGACGTAGACGCTGAGCACCAGGATCAGGAACGCGTCGACCTCCATGTCGAAGCGGGCGCCCAGTGCCGTGGACGTGCCGGTGCGGCGGGCCACCTTGCCGTCCACGCCGTCCAGGATCAGGGCCACCGCCGTCAGACCGACCAGCAGCGACACCGGCGGTGAGCTCTCGAAGGAGTCCGCGACCAGGGCCGTCACACCGCCGACGAGAGTGGCCCGGCCGAGTGTCACCCGGTTGGCCGCGCCGAAGGAGCGCAGTCGCGACCGTTGCAGCGCCCGGGAGAGCACCGCCCAGGTGGCGATCGCGAAGACCAGGCCGGTCACCCAGCCCGCGGGCCCCATGCCGATCGCCGTGCCGAGCAGGGCCAGCAGCAGGATCTGTGCGCCCGCTCCCACAGCGGTCTCCTGCTGGGCCGGCCTCGCGTCGTAAGTGTTGTTCAGGGCCACCGCACACCCTCCGGCCGAGTGACAGAGTCGATCAACGCCGCGTACTGTGCGCGGCCTGTGCACATCTCGGTACGTGAACAACTTCCCGATCGTTCAGGAGGACGCCCATGAACCGTTCCGCACGTGCGTTCTGGCTCCGTTCGCCCGGCCACGGCGAGATGCGCGACATACGTCTTCCGGAGCCCGCTGAGGGTGAGGTCGTCGTCCGTACGCTGTACTCCGGGATCAGCCGGGGCACGGAGACGCTGGTGTTCCGCGGCGGGGTGCCCACCGGTCAGTACGAGGCCATGCGGGCCCCGTTCCAGGAGGGCGACTTCCCGGGGCCGGTGAAGTACGGCTACCTCAACGTGGGCGTGGTGGAGGAGGGCCCGGACGAGCTGGCCGGCCGTACCGTCTTCTGCCTCTACCCGCACCAGACCCGCTACGTCGTACCGGCCGCCGCCGTGACCCCCGTACCGGACTCCGTCCCCGCCGGGCGGGCCGTGCTCGCGGGCACCGTCGAGACCGCCGTGAACGCCCTGTGGGACGCCGCGCCCCTGGTCGGCGACCGGATCGCCGTCGTCGGCGGCGGGATGGTCGGCTGCTCGGTGGCCGCGCTGCTGGCCCGGTTCCCCGGCGTGCGCGTCCAGTTGGTGGACGCCGATCCCGGGCGCGCCCGGGTCGCCGAAGCCCTCGGGGTCGGCTTCGCCCTGCCCGGGGAGGCGCTCGGGGAGTGCGACCTCGTGGTGCACGCCAGCGCCACCGAGCAGGGCCTGGCCCGCGCCCTGGAACTGCTCACCGCCGAGGGCACCGTCGTCGAACTCAGCTGGTACGGCGACCGCAGGGTCTCCCTGCCGCTCGGCGAGTCGTTCCACTCCCGCCGGCTGGTCATCCGCAGCAGCCAGGTCGGCACCGTCTCCCCGGCCCGCCGCGGCAGCCGTACATACGCCGACCGGCTCGCCCTCGCCGTCGACCTGCTCGCCGCCCCCGAGCTGGACGCCCTCGTCACCGGGGAGTCCGCCTTCGAGGAGCTGCCGGACGTCATGCCCAAGCTGACCTCCGGGCGGATACCGGCGCTGTGCCACCGGATCCGGTACGACGCCAGCGCCTGACCTGAGAAAACCTGAGCGAAGTCGGTGCCGGACGACTGAACAACGGGAAGCGAAGAGCCGTACTACACGGCATCCCCCGGCAGGGATCAGCAAGGATCAGCCGGGGATCAGACGCGCCGCACCTGGAGGGTCGTCCGTTGTTCAGCATCACCGTTCGTGATCACATCATGATCGCCCACAGTTTCCGCGGAGAGGTGTTCGGGCCCGCTCAGCGGCTGCACGGAGCCACCTTCCTCGTGGACGCCACGTTCCGGCGCGAACAGCTGGACGACGACAACATCGTCGTCGACATCGGCCTGGCCACCCAGGAGCTGGGCGCGGTCGTGAGCGAGCTGAACTACCGCAACCTCGACAACGAACCCGACTTCGCCGGGATCAACACCTCCACGGAGTTCCTGGCCAAGGTCATCGCCGACCGGCTCGCCGAACGGATCCACAAGGGCGCCCTGGGCGAGGACGCCAGGCAACTGGCCGGCCTCACCGTCACCCTCCACGAGTCGCATGTCGCCTGGGCGAGTTACGAGCGTGCGCTGTGACCGACACGACCGTCCACCGCCCCCCGTCCCTGGCCTACCTGCCCGCGCAGCGCACCGGCCCCCACCACGTCGGGATCATCCCCATGTCCCTGCGCACCGTGCACTTCGTCCTGCCGGGCGGCGTCGACGACCCGGCCGCACCGAGCGGCGGCAACGCCTACGACCGCCGCGTCAGCCTCGACCTGCCCGGCTTCGGCTGGCAGGTCCGGCCGCACACAGTGGACGGTGACTGGCCCCGCCCGGACGCCCCGGCCCGTACGGAACTCGCGCAGATCCTGCGGGAGTTGCCGGACGGTGCCGTCGTCCTCCTCGACGGGCTCGTCGCCTGCGGCGTCCCCGAGATCGTCGTCCCCGAGACCGAACGGCTGCGCCTGGCCGTCCTCGTCCACCTCCCGCTCGGCGACGAGACCGGACTCGACCCCGCGGTGGCCGCCGAACTCGACGCCCGGGAGAGGGAGGTGCTGCGCGCCGCCCCCGCCGTCGTCGCCACCAGCGACTGGGCGGTCCGCCGTCTCGTCTCCCACCACGGGCTCGTCCCCGACCGGGTCCACGCCGCCGCGCCGGGCGCCGACATCGCGCCCCTCGCCCCCGGCACCGACGGCGTCTCACGGCTGCTGTGCGTCGCCGCCGTGACCCCGCGCAAGGGGCAGCACCGACTGGTCGAGGCACTGGCCACGGTCACCGACCTGCCGTGGAGCTGCGTGTGCGTCGGCGGCCTGACCCAGGACCCCGCCTACGTCACCCGCCTGCGCGACCTGATCGCCAGACACGGCCTGGAGGACCGCTTCCACCTCGCCGGACCGTGCGCCGGGGCCGACCTCGACGCCAGTTACGCCGCCGCCGACCTCATGGTCCTCGCCTCCTACGCCGAGACCTACGGCATGGCGGTCACCGAGGCACTCGCGCGCGGGATCCCCGTGCTGGCCACGGACGTCGGCGGCGTCCCCGAGGCGGTCGGCCGCGCCCCCGACGGCGGGGTGCCCGGCATCCTCGTCCCGCCGGAGGACCCCGTGGCCCTCGCCGCGGAACTGCGCGGCTGGTTCGTCGAGGCCGACGTGCGCCGCCGGCTCAAGGCCGCCGCCCGGGGCCGGCGCGCCGCCCTCGACGGCTGGGCGACGACCGCCCGCAGCCTGGCCGGCGTCCTCGGCCGGCTGCCGAAGGAACCCCGGAGGGCGGCATGAGGAAGGCCACCACCATGACTCCCGGCACCGCGGTCACGCCCGGCGACGACTCCGCGCCGTCCGGTACGGGTTCGGCGCCCGGCGACCGCGACGCGGTGATCCCCGGTACCGGACCCGCCGACGCCCCCCGGCCCGGGGAGCGGGCCACCGTGCGCCTGCGGCCGGACGGGCCCGAGGAGCCGCCCCGGTACGCCCCCGAGTGGCTGCAGTTGAGAGAGGCCGCCGACGCCGCCGCACGGGCCACGGAACTGCTCGATCCGCTGCGGAGCCGGCTCGCCGACGTACCGAGGACACACGGCGGGCTCGTCGTGCACGACCTGGGCTGCGGCACCGGCTCGATGGGCCGCTGGCTCGCCCCCCGGCTGGACGGCGCCCAGCACTGGATCCTGCACGACCGCGACCCCTACCTGCTGCACTTCGCCGCCGTGGACGCCGCGCGCGCCGCCGCCGACGGCAGCCGGATCACCGTGGAGACACGGCGCGGCGACGTCGCCCTGATCACCCCGGACGCGCTGGCGGGCGCCTCCCTGGTGACCGCGTCGGCGCTGCTGGACGTCCTCACCCGCGAGGAGGCCGACGCCCTCGCCGCCGCCTGCGCCGGGGCCGGCTGCCCCGCGCTGCTCACCCTGTCCGTGGTCGGCCGGGTCGAACTGACCCCGGCCGACCCACTGGACGCGGAGATCACCGAGGCGTTCAACGCCCACCAGCGCCGCGCCGAACTGCTCGGCCCGGAGGCGGTGACGGCCGCCTGCGAGGCATTCGCCGCGCACAGCGCCACCGTAAGTGTGCGACCGAGCCCCTGGCGGCTCGGCCCCGACCAACGGGGACTGACCGCCCAGTGGCTGCGCGGCTGGGTCGGCGCGGCCGTCGAACAGCGCCCCGAACTGAAGCCGCACGCCGACCACTACCTCGCCCGGCGCCTTGAGGCCTGTGCGGCGGGGGAGTTGCGGGTGGTCGTCCACCACAGCGACCTGCTGGCGCTGCCCGGTGGCACGGGCGGTGACGCATGAGCGCTCAGACGGTGGACGTACGGAGCGCCCCCCTGCCTCGCCCCCAGGCCCGCGCCCTGCGCGCCCACTTCGGCACCGTCACCGGCGCCGTGATCCTCGCCGTGCTCCTGTGGCGGCTGGGCACCGGCGCGCTTCTGGAAGGGCTGCGCCGCATCGACGCGCCCTCGCTGGCCGCCGCGCTCGCGATCGGGGCGGTCACCACCGTGTGCAGCGCCTGGCGCTGGCAGTTGGTGGCCCGCGGCCTGCGCATCCGGCTGCCCCTCGGCCCGGCCGTGGCCCACTACTACCGCGCGCTGTTCCTCAACGCGGCCCTGCCCGGCGGCGTCCTCGGCGACGTGCACCGGGCCGTTCGGCACGGGCAGAGCGCCGGGGACGTCGGCCGCGGGGTGCGGGCCGTGGTCCTGGAGCGGGTCGCCGGGCAGATCACACTCGCCGTCACGGGCGCGGCGGTGCTGCTGACCCTGCCCTCACCCGTCCGGACCCAGGCCCTGCACCTCGCGCCGCTCGCGGCCCTCGCCCTCGTGGGAGCGCTCGCCGTGCTGCTCGCGCTGCGCATGAACCGGGCGGCGCCCTCCCGCCGGGGACGCGCCCTGCACCGTGCTCTCGGCGAAGCGCGCGAGGGACTGCTGTCGCGCCGCAACGGGCCCGGCGTGGCCCTCGCCTCCGCCGTCGTGCTCGCCGGGCATCTCGCCACGTTCGTGATCGCCGCCCGGGTCGCCGGCTCCGCCGCCCCGACGCCCGTACTGCTGCCGCTGGCGATGCTCGCGCTGACCGCCATGGGACTGCCCCTGAACGTCGGCGGGTTCGGGCCCAGGGAGGGCGTCACGGCGTGGGCGTTCGGCGCCGCCGGGCTCGGGGCGAGCACCGGAGTGGCCGTGGCGGTGGTCTACGGGGTGCTGTGCCTGGTGGCGAGCCTGCCGGGCGCGCTCGTCCTGGTCGCCCGCCGGCGCACCGGCCCTCCCCCCGACTCTCACGGCGGCCCGCACACCGAGTCGGGCGCCGGGTCCGGCGCCGCAGCCTCCGACGCGACCGCCCCGGACGCGGAACCCGGCCGCCGTACCGGCGACTACTCGGCGCGTGTGTCCGCCGACGTGAGCAGCGAGAAATACGACGCGAAGGAATCGGTGAGGCTCGCCAGCAGTTCCTTTCCCTTTTCCGCGGCCCCCAGGGAAGGACGGCCGATGACGCCCGATTCGGTATAGGCGGACATTCCGACGGTCAGCAGATGACGCCGGTCGTCCGCGACGGCATCGGCTGTTTCGTAACCGGCCCGGACCATTTCGGGATGAGCGTGCAGAAGAATGGAGGTCTCGATTTCCCCCGCATGCATGTCGGTGAGCAACGAGGTGAGCACCCCCGCCCGCTCCCGGGCCGTTTCCCAGTCCTCCGGGGCAGGGAAGAGCGCGATCCGCTCCCCGCGCGCGGAGGACTCCTGAACCACGTTGCCCAGCACGTAGTTCCCGCCGTGCCCGTTGACGACCACCAGGGCCTCCACGCCCGAGCGGCGCAGCGAGTCCGCGATGTCCCGCACCACCGAATGGAGGGTCACCGAAGAGATGCTGACGGTCCCCGGCCAGGCCGCGTGCTCGTGCGAGCAGGAGATCGTCACCGGTGGCAGCAGGTGCACCGGGTACGCGTCGGCGATCTCCCGGGCGATGGCACAGGCGACCAGCGTGTCGGTGGCCAGCGGAAGAAAGGGGCCGTGCTGCTCGAAACTCCCCACCGGCAGGACGGCGACCTGCGGTGAGCGGCCGGCCCCCCGATTCCGTACGTCTTCCGTGGTGTCCGTCGGCAACAGGCCACCCGCACCATGTGCCGTCGGCCGTGTTTCCGAACCACTCATAGTTTCCCGGCCTTTCGTCTCTGCTTAGGATTTTAGATCATGACAGAAAACCTCGGCGTACTCGGCAAGAAGTCTCCACGGCGCACGGGTGTGGAACGCGTCGCGAATGCCCCGCTGCCCACTGTCTACGGCGAATTCCAGGCGGTCGGCTACCTGGATCACGACCGCGGTGACGAACAAGTGGCCCTGGTCCACGGCGACATCGGCACGGACCGCGTCCTCGTCCGGCTGCACTCCGAATGCCTGACCGGGGACGCCTTCGGCTCCCAGCACTGCGAGTGCGGCGACCAGCTCGCCGCCGCGCTGCGCGCCGTCGTCGCCGAAGGCAGCGGAATCGTCGTGTACTTGAGAGGACACGAGGGCCGGGGCATCGGGCTGCTCGCCAAGCTGCGGGCCATGGCGCTGCAGGCGGAGGGCCTGGACACGGTCGAGGCCAACCTCGCCCTCGGCCTGCCCGTCGACGCCCGCGACTACGGCGTCGCCGCCGGGATCCTGCACGACCTGGGAGTGGGCTCGGTGCGCCTGATGTCCAACAACCCGCGCAAGCGCGAGGCGTTGGTGCGGCACGGCATCCAGGTCGCCGAGCAGGTGCCGCTGCTGATCCCGCCGTGCGAGAACAACATCACCTACCTGCGCACCAAGCGGGAGCGCATGGACCACCACCTGCCCCATCTGGACGCGGTGGCCCATCTGTCCTGAGGCCGGCGGTCGTTCGGAGCCGGTGGCCGCCCTCTGTCCGGCGGCTGTCCTGGGCCGGTGGCCGTCCTGGGCCGATGGCTGCACTGAGGGCGGTGGTGGCTGTCCTGAGGCCGGCGGCGTCTCAGCCGATGACGGCCTCGTGCACCAGACGCTTCAGCTCCGGGTAGATCCGCAGGGAGCTCTTCGGGCGCAACTGGGTCATGAACTGGAAGGTCAGATCGCGGCCCGGGTCGACCCAGAAGGTCGTCGTCGCCGCCCCGCTCCAGCCGAAGGTGCCGAGGCCGGACGGCGCCTGGGTGCGGGCCGGGTCGACGACGACGGAGACGTTGAACCCGAAGCCCACGCCGTCGTTGCCCGGCTCGTCGTGGGCGGGGTGGCTGCCGTAGGAGCGCAGGTCGGCTCCGCCGGGGAGGTGGTTGCGGGTCATCAGGTCGATGCCGGCGGGGGTGAGCAGGCGGGTGCCGTCCAGTTCGCCGCGGCGGCGCAGCAGTTCCATGAAGCGGTGCCAGTCGTACGCGGTCGCCACCAGGCCGCCGCTGCCCGAGAGGAACCGAGGGCGGCCGTCGAGGGGCAGGCCGGGAATCGGTTCGATGCCGCTGCCGTCGTCCATCTGCCCGTACAACTCGGCGAGCCGATCGGACTGTTCGTCCGGGACGTGGAAACCGGTGTCGGTCATCCCGAGGGGCCCGAGGATCCGCTCGGTGAAGAACACGTCGAGCGGCTGCCCGGACACCACCTCCACGACCCGGCCCAGGACGTTGCTGGCGACGGAGTAGTTCCACTGCGTACCCGGGTCGAACTGCAGCGGCAGGCTCGCGTACACGTCCGTCGTCTCCGCCAGGTCAGCCCCCGGCGGCACCGACGACGCCAGGCCGGCGGCGCGGTAGAGGGCGTCGACGGGGTGGGTGCAGTAGAAGCCGAAGGTCAGGCCCGCGGTATGGGTGAGCAGGTGACGGACGAGGATGGGCCCGGCGGCGGGGCGGGTCGTCACGTCGTCGCCTGAGCCGCCGACGTACACCCGGGGGCCGGCGAAGGCCGGGAGGTGGCGTTCCAGCGGGTCGTCCAGTGACAGTCTGCCCTCCTCCACGAGTTGCAGTACGGCGACGGCGGTCACCGGCTTGGTCATGGAGTAGATCCGCCACACCGTGTCGCGCTCGACGGGCAGCCCGGCCGCCACGTCCCGCCGGCCGTACGTGGTGAGGTGGGCGACCCGGCCGCCGCGCGCGAGGGCCACGAGGAACCCGGGCAGGCGGCCCTCGTCGACGAAGCGGGCCAGGTACCGGTCGAGACGGTCGAGCGCCTTCGCGTCCAGCCCGGCCTCACCCGGCTCGACCTCCTGTCGCAGCTGTGCCATAGCTCTCCTCCAGGCACTGTCCGGCCCTGTCGCACGAGGACCACGGAGATCTACCCGCCTTCGGGCGGCCTCAGGCTTCGGGCTCAAGCTTCAGGCCTCAGCCATCGGGCCATCGGTTCTCATGGTCGCGCGGAAACCCGTGACCGGTCCTGTGGATCACGCCGATCGTCGGCACCCGCATCGGCCGTACGGACCGCACTGGCACGCCGCGGCAGTGCACCGCCCGCCACCGCCCCCACCGAGGCGATCCCCGCGAGCGCCACCAGTGGCAGTCCGGGGCCGCCGCCGAGTACCCGCAGCGTGGTCGACGCGGCCACGCCCAGGGCCGGGCCCACGTTCATAGCGGTCTGCTGGAGTCCGCCCGCCACGCCGGCGGACGTGACCGCCGCCTGCCGTACGACGACGTGCGTCGCCGCCACCATCACCGTGCCGAACCCGGCGCCGAGCAGCGCGAAACCGGTGCACAGGGCGAGGGTTCCCGTCGCCCGGGCGAGTACCAGGACGCCCAGCGCGAGCACCGTCATCGCCGCCACGGCCGTAGGACGGGCCCCCACCCGGCGCAGCAGCACCGGGCACACGGGCGCCGCGAGCACCATCAGCGCCGCCAGGGGCAGGCTGCGCAGGGCGCTTGCGAAGGGGGACAGGCCCAGCGTGTCCTGGAGGACGTACGTGACGACGAACAGCGTGCCGGACAGGGCGGCCGACGCCGCGACCAGGACGCCGAGCGCCGAGCCGACGGCCGCCGACCCGAGGACGCCCGGCGGCAGTGGCTGGTAGACAGTGTCTACGCACGAGCGGCCTGGACATTCGCAGCCAGGGAGCCACCGGGAATGAGAAGCTCTGCCACGACAGTTGAGGAACGCATGACTCAGGACACGACGCACGACCCCGCTCCGGACGCGCTGCTCGCCCTGCTCGCCGAGGGCCACGGCGGGGTACTGGTCACCCTCAAGCGCGACGGCCGGCCCCAGCTGTCGAACGTCAGCCACGCCTACGACCCGGACGAGCGCGTCATCCGCGTCTCGATCACCGACGACCGCGCCAAGACCCGCAACCTGCGCCGGGACCCGCGTGCCTCCTACCACGTGACCGGCCCCGACCGACGGGCCTACACGGTCGCCGAGGGCACCGCGGAACTCACACCGGTCGCCAAGGACCCGCACGACGAGACCGTCGAGGAACTGATCCGCCTGTACCGGGACGTCCTGGGCGAGCACCCCGACTGGGACGACTATCGTGCGGCCATGGTCCGCGACCGGCGGCTGGTGCTGCGCCTGAAGGTCGAGCGGGCGTACGGCATCCCGAAGGGCGCGAACGACGGCTGACGGGACGTGGCCGGAGGGCGCGAACGGAGACCGACGGCGCGTGGCCGAGGGCGCGGGCGACGGCTGACAACGCGTGCCCGGACAGACCCTAGGCGCCGGTCCGTGCCCGGATCGCCCGCAGGACCGCCACCATGTCCTCGTCGCCGTGTCCGAGGGAGACCGTCTCCTCGAACAGGGCGTGGCACACGTCGAGCAGCGGGGATGCGATGACCGCCTTGCGGGCGGCCTCGGCGATCAGCCGGTTGTTCTTGAGTACGTCGAGCGCCGCCGCCTGCACCGAGAAGTCCCCGCCCAGCAGCTTGGGCGCCTTCATCCGCGACACCGGGCTGGCCATCGGGCCGGCGCCCAGCACCTCGAGGAACAGCCGGCGGTCGAGTCCCTGCCGTTCGGCGAAGTGGAACGCCTCGGTGAACCCGGTCACCAGCGTGATCAGGAACAGGTTCACCGACAGCTTCATCAGCAGTGCGTTGGGCGCCGGACCGCACACGAACGTCTCGGCGCACAGGGGGGCGAGCACGGGGCGTACGAGCCGCACGGCCCGCTCGTCCCCGGCCAGCATCGCGACCAGTTCGCCGTTCTCCGCCGGGACACGGGAGCCGGAGACGGGCGCCTCGACATAGCTGCCGCCCGCCGCCCGCACGTCCGCCTCCAGGCCGCGTGAGTAATCGGGCGAGGTCGTGCCCATGTGCACGACCGTCTTTCCGGCGACGAGCGCGGTGAAGTCCGGGCCGCCGCGGCCGAGGGTGGCGTCCATCGCGAGGTCGTCCGCCAGCATGAGGATCACCACGTCCGCGCGGGCGAAGAGCTCGCCCGGGTCCGCGGCCACCTCGGCGCCGGCCGCGCGCAGGGGTGCGGTGCGGGCGGCCGTGCGGTTCCACACGACCAGGGGAGTGCCGGAGCGGGCCAGCCGGAGCGCCATGGGCGTGCCCATCACTCCGAGACCGATGAAGCCGACGCGCACGAGAGACCGTCCTGGGGCCGAGACGTTTCCATGACAGTGGTCATAGTAGCCGTCCCTATGACGTCTGTCATAGGCTGGAGGGCGGAAATCCAGGTACGGCGTCGGGAGGTCGGCGATGGCGGGGGTCCAGCGGGGGCCGAGGGAGCGGATGGTCTTCAGCGCGGCCCAGCTCATCCGGCGCGACGGTGTGAGCGCGACCGGGATGCGGGACGTCGCCGTGCACGCGAACGCGCCGCGCGGATCGCTGCAGCACTACTTCCCGGGAGGCAAGGAGCAGCTGGTCGGTGAGGCCGTGACCTGGGCCGGCCGGTACGCAGGAAAGCGCGTCGCCCGCTTCATGGCGGACCTGGCCGAGCCGGCGCCGAGTGCGCTGTTCGCCGCGATGGTGCGGCAGTGGACCGACGAGTACGAGACGGCCGATGGCCTGGGCGGCTGCCCGGTCGCCGCGGCCACCGTGGACTGCGCCTCCTCCGAGGCGACCCGCGAGGCGGCAGCCGCCGCGTTCATGTGCTGGCGCGCCCCGGTGGCCGAGGCCCTGACGGAACTGGGCGTACCGGCCGAGCGGGCCGAGCCGCTCGCCACGCTGATGATCAGCTCCCTGGAGGGCGCGATCATCATGGCGCGCGCCGAGGGCGACGTGCGCCCGCTGAGGACCGTGGCCCGCGAGCTGGGTCCGCTCCTCGACGCGGCCGTGCTCCCGGACCGACCGACCACGGGGAGAGGTGAGGCATGATCACCGGAGCGCATGTGGTGATCCACACCCGTGACGCGGAGGCCGACCGCGCCTTCCTGCGGGACGTACTGGGCTGGTCGCACGTCGACGCGGGGCACGGCTGGCTGATCTTCGCGGCACCGCCCGCCGAGGTCGCCTGCCATCCGACCGGCGGCGAGCCGGCGCACGAGCTGATGCTGATGTGTGACGACCTCGACGCCACGGCCGCGGAACTCGCCGCGCAGGGCGTGGAGTTCAGCCGGCCGGTGCAGGAGGCGCGCTGGGGCCGGGTGACGGCCCTGCGGCTGCCCGGTGGCGGCGAACTCGGCCTGTACGAACCGCGACACCCGCGGCCCTGAAGAGGCCGCGGGCGCGGGGCGGGGGTGCGCCGGTCGAGGCCGGCG
>NZ_MUBM01000023.1 GCF_002154505.1 Streptomyces carpinensis
CAAGCTCACGCCGGCTCTCCTCGTGGTTCTGGATGATCTGCGCTGATGGGCAGCGGAGTGCCGGAACCACGGTATGGCACTCAGTACCCTAAGAAAAGATACTCAGTGCCCCGGATTAATGCCAGAGTGGGGGTGTCAACCGTCAGTCTCGTTCGATTGAGGGTACGCAGTACCACGAGCCATGCGTCGCTCCCGCTGCCGGGCCGCATTCACTCAGTCGTGAACACCTCGTCGTAGGAGAGGCGAGGCAGGCGCTGGGGGAACCAGGCGTTCTCACCCGGCTTGCCGATGTTCACCACGGCGAGCACTCCGTGCTCGCCGTCGGGGAAGAACTCCTTGTCGATGCCCTCGGCGTCGAAGCCGGTCATGGGGCCGGCCGCCAGACCGGCTGCGCGCACGCCCAGGATGAAATACCCCACCTGAAGAGCGGCGTTGAACCGTGCGGACTCGACGCGAGCCTCGCGCTCGGCGAAGAAGACGTCCTTGGCCTGCGGAAAGTGCGGGAACTGGCCGGGAAGTTCCCGGTGGAATTCGTAGTCGGCCGCGAGGATCACGGTCAGCGGCGCGGCAGCGGTCTTGGCCTGGTTGCCCTCGGTCAGATGCCGGACCAGGCGCGTGCGGGCCTCCTCGGACCGGATGAGGACCGCGCGAAGGGGCTGCTGGTTCATGGAGGTGGGCGCGAACTTCACGAGGTCGTGGATGGCGCGCACCTGATCACCGTCACAGGCTCGTCGGTGAAGGCGTTCGCGGAGCGTGCGTCGCGGAAGAGAATGCTTTGGGCCGCAGCGTCGATGACGAGCGACATGGACACCTCCGGGGGTGGGGGAGTGGGAGGCGCTGACGAGTTGCCGGCTCGCAGCCGGGCGCAACGCCATCACCGGTGGATGTGCGATATGAAGGCGGGCCGCGATCCGCTGGGGCCCGTCTCGTTCTGCGACCCTACGAGCGCTGTCGGCGGACTCCATCGCATGAACGAGTCATTCCACCTGAGGTGATCGGGGCCCGGGCCTGGTGACTTCCCGGTGATGTCGACCAGGCCGAGTGCGACGACCGGGGTTTCGTCGAAGCGCCGGCGGATGAGCAGCCGTCCTCGAATCACTCGATCATGCGATGCGCCGCGGCACCTGACCGATCCACTCTGGCCGCGTGGGGCTTTCGGGGCGCGGTGTCCATCGTGTGGTCACCTGCGCGGGGAGCGTGCCGGTCCGACTGCCGCCCATGACGCGTCGGGCGCCCTGTCACGTTTTCCGGTCCCCGACTGTCCAGGGTGGGAGACGTCGAGCAGATGAAGGAGACGGGCGATCTTGGACGTCTACGAGGCGGTCACGAGCCGACGGGCCGTGCGCGGATTCACCGACCGGCAAGTCCCGGAAGGGGTGCTGGAGCGCGTGCTGTCCGCCGCGGCCTGGGCGCCGTCCGGATCGAACCTCCAGCCGTGGCACGTCTACTTGGTGACCGGCAGACCACTCGCCGAGCTCAAGAAGCGTGTCGGCGAGCGCGTGGCCGCAGGCGACCCCTGGGACGAGCCGGAGTACGAGATGTATCCGCCCGTACTGAAGTCCCCTTACCGCGAGCGGCGATCCGCCTTCGGCGAGCAGCGCTACGGCGCACTGGGAATTCCGCGCGAGGACATCGAGGCGCGCCAGAGAGCCGCTTCCGCGAACTGGGAATGCTTCGGTGCGCCCGCGGCCCTCTTCTGCTGCATCGACCGCGGCATGGGGCGTCCCCAATGGTCTGACGTGGGTATGTACCTGCAGACCGTCATGCTGCTGCTCCGCGCCGAAGGGCTGCACAGCTGCACGCAGATGGCCTGGGCGAAGTACCACGGGACCGTCGCGGAGGTCCTGTCACCCCCGGACGAGCTCATCCTCTTCTGCGGCATGTCGATCGGGTTCGAGGACGTCACGGTGCGTGACGCCCGCATCGGCCGGGCGCCGCTCGCCGAGACGGTCACGTTCGTCGGGGGTTAGGGCCTCTCGTTCGGATCGTGCCGGGCGGCGTCTTCTCCTCGCTCCATCGAATCACTCGGTCATGCGATGCGCCTCGGCACCGCCCGGATCCACTCTGGTCGGGCCGGAACAGATGCGACTGGCTCAGCCGTGTCGCCCCATGGCCGCGTTCCTGCCGCACCCGAACAGGGCGTGCAGCGGCTCACCCCAGGAGCGAAGACAGCAGGATCATGCAACTCGAACCGTCCCCCACGACAAGTTCCCTTGCACAGGCTGCTTCTGTCTTTGTGCAGCAACGCCCGCGTCTCTACGGAATCGCCTACCGCGTGCTCGGCAGCGCTGCGGAGGCCGAGGACGTGGTGCAGGACGTGTGGCTGCGATGGCAGCAGACCGACCGCTCGACGGTGGTGAGCCCGGCGGCCTTTCTCTCGAGCACGACGACCCGCTTGGCCATCAACGTCGTGCACTCCGCGCGTGTGCGGCGGGAGACCTGCGCCGGAGCGTGGTTGCCCGAACCCGTCGACACGAGCGCGGACCCGGAGGCGGGTGCGCAACGCGCGGAGGCTCTGGAACTGGCCCTGCTGCTGGTCCTGGAGAAACTGAGTCCCAACGAGCGCGCCGCGTACGTACTGCGCGAGGCGTTCGATTACGCCTATCAGGAGATTGCCGAGATCCTTCGGCTCAGTCCCCTCAACGTGCGGCAGATCGTGAGCCGTGCTCGCAGGCACCTGAAGGCCGAGCGGCGGGAAAGCGTGGACACGGCGGAACACCGACGCCTCCTGGACGCCTTCGTCTCGGCGGCTCGAACGGGCGATGTGGCCTCCCTGGAAGCGCTTTTCACCCCGGATGCCGTCGGCCTGCCCGACGGCGACGGGGTCAGGGACACCGCTCATGTCCCTGCGGCGCCGGCGATCCGGCCGGGACGGTACGGCGATGCCATGGCCGCGGAGACCCACGTCACACAGCCATGGGTGTCACACCTCGCCGGGCCGGCCGGTCAGTAGTGCGTAACTGCAATTCGGCTAGGAGATCCCATGGATTCCCGTCTCGACTACTTCGGCAATTCCCTGGCGTCCAAGGTGCTCAAGCACCTCTACTCGGCAAGCAAGGTGCTGTCGGACTCCCCCCTTCCGGTCACCATTCAGCACCTGGTGGAGATCCGCGCCAGCCAGATCAACGGCTGCGGCTTCTGCACCGACATGCACACCAAGGACGCGGCACACGCCGGGGAGACCCCGGTGCGGCTCAACCTGGTCGCCGCCTGGCGGGAGGCGACCGTCTTCACCGAAGCCGAGCGCGCCGCGCTGGAGTTGGCCGAGCAGGGCACCCGGATCGCGGACGCGGCCGGTGGCGTCTCGGACGAGGCCTGGGAGAACGCCGCCAAGCATTTCGACGAGGACCAGCTCGTCGCGCTGATCTCCCTCATCGCCGTCATCAACAGCTACAACCGCATCAACATCATCAACCGGCAGCCGGCGGGCGGTTACCAGCCCGGTCAGTTCGGCTGAACCAGGACGTCCGGCCCTGCGGCCGGACAGTATACCGTCCGTTTGCGCGTCGCCCCGGCATCGCCGGGGCGACGGCTTTTCGGTGTCGGCACCGCGCGCGATTCGGCGGCGCCGCCATCGCCGCGCTCCTACGGTGCGGTGGTGGCCGTGCGGTAGAACTCGGCTGCGGTGACAGTGGCCGGGACGCCGAGTTCGGCGGCGACCGCGGTGATCGCGGAGTCTCCGACAGCGAGGTCGACCTGGCCGTCCGTGGTGAAATACGGCGCGATGAACGTCTCGTAGTGGGTCCGGGCCTCGTCCGCGGTCTGCCCGCCGAGGAACGTTCGCATGTGCCGCACCGTGGTGTCTGGCTCGTCGCGGATCACTTGAAGGGCGCGCCGGTGGGCTCGTACGACGGCCTGGACCGCGGGGTCGTCCGGGTCGGTGTGGGTGGGGTCGACGGCCACTCCCACGGTGGGGATCCGGAAGTGGTCGCCGACCCAGGCGAGCACCTGCCAGCCGTGCTCGGCGGCCACCGCCTCCGGCGCCATGGTGCTGCCGACCAGGGCGGCGTCGATCTCGCCGTCGCGCAGCCGGCGCAGGTCCATGCCGTAGTCGCCGGGCGAGCGGACGATGGTGCGGACGTCGCGGTCCGGGTCGAGACCGGCCTTGCGCAGCACGATCCGCGTGAAGCACCCGGGTGCGGTGTGGGGGGCGTGCACCGCCAGCCGTCGGCCGGCCAGGTCGGCCAGGGAGTTCAGGCCCGGGCGGGCGAGGAACCAGAACAGCGGTCGGTGGGTGTTGACGTTGAGCGCGACCCAGGGGGTGCCGTCGACCAGTCGGGACACCAGTGCCCGGCCGAGCCCGATGGTGGCGCCGCGGCGCAGCCGCTCCCCGTCCCAGGTGCAGCCGTCGCGCAGCGCGACGTGGACGCCCTCGTCGGCGTAGTAGTCCTCCTGGTCGGCGATGTAGGCGGCCAGTTCCTCGTGCAGACCCCGCCCGACGTAGGCCAGATCGATCGTGTGCATGGACGTCTTCCTTGATCGTGTCACCGCCGTGCGTCCGCGCGTGCCGCGGCGTGGGGCCGCGGGCGATGGTGCTGAGATGACGGTGTGCCGGATGCGGTGCGGCCGTCGGCCGGACCGGGAGGTTGGCCCGGTGCGCGGAGCGCAGGGGGGCGTCAGTACATGGACATTCCACCGTTGACCGCGGCCGTGGTGCCGGTCATGAAGGTGTTGTCCTCGTCGGCGTAGAAGGCGATCGCCTGGGCCACGTCGGAGGGGTGTGCCAGGCGGCCCAGGGGGGTGGCGGCCACCTGCCGCTGCTTGATCGCATCGTCGATCACACCGGCCATGCGGGTGTCCTCCACCGGGCCGGGCGCGACCACATTGACCGTGATGCCCAGCGGGCCCAGTTCCTGGGCGAGGTACCGGGCCAGCCCCTCCAGTGCGGCCTTGGCGGTGCCCAGGGCGACCATGCCCTCCCGGGGCCGACGGCTGAGGCCGGTACCGAGATAGACGACGCGTCCCCAGCCCTGTTCGGTCATGTGGGGTACGACGGCCTTGGTGACCGCGAACGCCGCGTGCATCTCGGCCTCGATCTTGCCGCCCAGTTCTTCCCACGTCATGTCCTGGAACGACTTGACCGCGTAGGGGATGAGCGCGTTGTGCACGAGCACATCGACGCCGCCCCATGCGGTCCGGACCTGCTCGACCATGCTCTCGACCGCTGCCGCCTCGCGCACGTCGGCCTGCACGGCCATGGCCCGGCCGCCCGCTGCCTCGATGTCGGCCACGACCTCCTCGGCCGCCGTGCCGCTGCGGAGGTAGTTGACCACCACGCGCATTCCCCGCGCGCCCAGGAGGCGGGCGGTGGCCGCGCCGATTCCGCTGCTGGCCCCTGTCACCAGTGCCACCCTGCCGGTCGCCCGAGTCACGGGCCCACCTCCTCCTCGTCGTCGCGAGCCGTCGGGATGACCGCCCGGACCTGTTCGTCGTCGATGCCGGAGTGCGCCGAGCGGACCGCCCCGTAGAGCACGGTGTCGACGGTCGCCCGCAGCAGATCGGCCGCGGTCCAGTCCAGCTCACGCGGCAACTGCGAGGTGAGCAGCCGCTCCAGCGCGCCGCGGGTGATCTCGCTGAGCAACTCGGGCGGCGCGGGCAGAAGTCCTCGCCGGTGCCCGTCCCGGAACAGCTCGTCGAGCCGCCGGTAGACCACCGCGTCCACACGCTGCTCCACGTGCCGGCGCAGCATCGCGTCGCCGCCCCGCCCCGTCGCGAGCTGAGCCGCGCCGATCCGGCCGAGCTCCGTGCCCGCCGCGATCAGGAACCGCTGCACCCGCACATCGAACGGCTGCCCTTCCGCGTCTTCGGCCGCCGCCACCAGAGTGCGCTCCACCGCCGCGAACTGCCGATCCAGCACCGCGGCCAGCAGGCTGCGCTTGTCGGGGAAATGACGGTAGATGGTCTTCTTGCTCATCCCGAGCTCACGGGCGAGATCATCCATGCTCACCCGGGCGAGACCCGGCGCGAGGAACAACCGGCCGGCGGCCTCCACGATCAGGTCGGTGCGTTGCCTGTCATCCTTGGAAACTCCAAAAACTGTTTTAGTTTCCATAGGTCCCATCGTGGGTCCGCGCCCCTGCGGTGTCAAGACGCCGGCTAGGGGTGTCGGTGACAGTCGGAGAACGCGGGCTCAGGGTTGCGGGGCGCCCGCAGCCTCGCGTTCCATGAGGAACCGGGTGAGCTCGACCCGTGAGTTGATGCCCAGCTTCGCGAAGACATGACGCAGATGCGTGTTCACCGTGTGCACCGAAAGAAACAGGCGTTCGGCTATGGCGCGGTTGGTGAGCCCCTCTGCGACGAGCGGGATGACCCGGAGTTCTGATTCCGACAGGCTCTCCCACCCGCTGGTCGAGGCGGACCGCCGCGTACCACCGGGGGCGCGGACCCCCAGCCTGGTCATGCTGTGACGCAGCCGGTCCTGGTCCCGGGCGGCGCCGCACCGGTGCAGCAGGCTCTGGGCCTCACGGAGATGGGCGACGGCTGCCGGGACGGTGCCATGGCGGCCGAGGGCGTCGCCGAGGTCTTCGTGGGCATCCGCGAGTGCCAGGGGGCGAGGGCCCTGCTGGTACAGCCCGACAGCCTCCTCGAGCAGCTCCGGGCGGCCCTCCACAAGGCCCCGGACATGCGCGTGGACGGCCCGGACGACAGTCTGGCCGCTGTCCTCTCCCAGGATGTGCTCCACCACCCGCTGGACCGCCTCCGCCGCCTTGTGCTCCCCACCGCGCAGCGCGAAACGCACCAGACGCGGCCAGTGACCCGGAGGCACGGCCAGCAGCCATTGCGGACCTGCGCCGAAGCGGCGGGTGAGTTCGGCGGCCTCCTCGCAGCGGTTCTCCGCGTCCAGCAGGGCGGCCTCGGCCAGCGTCAGCCAGGGCCCGTAGGGCAGGTGCTCGAAGGAGACCGTCGACCGGGCCGCCCCCAGTTGGGCCCGGGCGCGGGACAGATCCCCTTGCCGCACAGCGACATCCGCGAGCACGGAGCGCGCCGGCGGCACCGCTCGCACGACTTCCAGTTCCTCCGCCACCGCCAGGCATGCCTCGGCCTCGACGACCGCGTCGTCCAGGGCTCCGCGTTCGAGCAGGGCGCAGGCCCGGTGCACATGCCAGTAGGGAAGCGACCACCCGAGACCCAGCGTCTCCGCCTGACGTTGCCCGTCGCCCAGGCACCGTTCGGCGTCGTCGAGACGATCCGTGGCCGTCAGGACCGTGGCCAACCACAGGGCCGGTACCCGAGGCGGCCGCAATCTGAGGGTGTTCGGCTCGGCGTCGGAACGACGGGTCGCCTGCTCGGCGAACTCCAGGGCCAGGGACAACCGGCCGCGATAGAAGGCGACCTGGGACTGGAAGACCATGGCGCTCACCACCATGGCGGTGTCCTGACTCCGGTAGGCGGCCTCGATCAGCGCGCTGCTGGTCGCCTCGGCCTGCGCCGGCTCGCCCATCGCCACGAGGACGCTGCCCTGCGTCTTGAGCAGCTGGGTGCGCAGATCGTCCGGCAGGTCCGGCAGCGCGAGAGCGGCACGCGTGTGCGTCAGCGCCGTCGCGTCGGCCCCGGTCGCCTGGTGGATCTCGGCCGCGACCAGGCGCAGGGCCGCCTCGTGGACAGGCGTCAGATCGTCCGAGAGCATGGCGTTCACCAGCCGCAGAGCCTCGTTGACCCGGCGCGTCCCAACGAGCTGGTGTGCCGCCTCGGTCAGCAGCTCGACCCTGCGAGGATCGTGCGGGGGGAGCCGGTCCGCGGCATCCAGAGCGAGATCGGCGCCTGCCTCCGGGACCGTGGCGCCGATGTCCCGGACCACCTTGCCGAGAGTCCGCATGGCCTCGGGGTCCAGAGGACCACCGCCCAGTACGACGTGCCGGATGACTTCCGCGGACGGGGCACCCGCGGCGCTGAGCACCTCGCCCGCCTCCCGATGCAGCGCGGATCTCACGGGCTGGGGGAGGTCGTCGTAGACGGCGCGGCGCACCAGATCGTGCCGGAAGGCGAGCCGATCGCCCTCGGCCGCGAGCAGCCCGGCATCCAGGGCCGAGTCGACGCAGGGGAGCAGCGGCGCGACACGACTGCCGAGCATGCGAGCGGCCGCCGTGAGGTCGAACCTCCGGCCCAGGACCGAGCCGATCCGCAGCAGCTGCATGGCGCCCTCGGGCAACGCGCCGAGCCGTCGCAGGACGCTGCGGCGAAAGCCCGCCGGGATCGGCGGGCTCCCGGCGGACTGCGCCAGGCCGCCCGATTCCTCCAGGGAGCGCAGCAGTTCGATGGCGAGGAAGGGGTTGCCACGGGCGTCCCGCAGGAGTGGAGCGAGCGCCGCGTCGGGGGCGCGGCCGAGGACGTCCTCGGCGATCTGCGTCACCGCCGAGGTACTCAGCGGCCGCAGGAGGAGACGGAGGGCGCCGTTGTCCTCCAGGTAGTCCCTCACGCGCTGGGCCGCCGGCCGTCCGCTCGCGGACTGCAGGCCGAGGACCCACAGAATCCGCGCCTCGGCCAGCCGCACCGGCAGTGCGCGCAGCGCGGCGAGAGTGGCCGGGTCCGCCCACTGGGCGTCGTCGACCACGACCGAGACCGGTGCGCGGCGGGCCCGGCGTTCGAGCAGGTCGGCGATGCGGTCGAGGAGCCAGGCGGGCTGGTCGGCGGGATCCTCCGGTGTGCCGCGCCGGTCGGGATCGCCGGCGTCGTGGAGTGCGGCCGGCAGTGCCGAGCGTGAGGCGTACTGGTCGAGCTCGTCGGCGGCGACCCGGACGACGTCGAAGCCCTCGTCGCGCCCGAGTCGCGCGGTCTCCCGCAGGATCCTCGTCAGACCCACGCCCGGTGCGGCCTCGACGAGCACACAGGCTCCGTGGCCGTCCCGCACCGAGGCATGCGCGTCGCGGAGCGCGGCGAGCTCCCTGTCCCGACCGCGCACCGGGAGAACCGTCATCGCGCAAGGCCCGGGACACGCGGTGACGAGGGGCTGAACCTGCCGCTCCACATGCCTCCAGCATGACGTATCCGCCGGACCCTGACGCCCACCGGCACAGCCGCATCACCCGGGTGAAAGAACCGCCGCCGAGAGACCGCGAAGCCGGTCCTTGCCGTCTGTCGCTGCCGGAAGACGACTCACCGCGCAGGAGGGGCGTGCGGGGTGGCGGTGGACAGCTCTTCCGCGCCCGGCGCGGCCTGCGACGCGTACGTCGTGGACCGGCACCGCGACGGAGGACGTCCGGGGATGGACGGCGAACCGCATCGGTCTGCGCGCTACCCGGCGGCGTCGAGCCCGATGAGCAGCAGGGCGATGTCGTCCGTCCGGGGTGCGGTCTGCCGTGCCTGGTCGATCAGGGTGGTGGCGAGCCGGTCCATGGGCTGGGGGCCGGCCCGGGCGAGCTGGGCGGCGAGCCCGGACATGGCGTCGTCCAGGTCGACCCCGGGAGTCTCCACGAGCCCGTCGGTGTACAGGGCCAGGACGCTGCCGGGTGTCAGCGGGATCTCGGTGGAGGGATAGTCGGCGTCGGGGTCGATGCCGAGCAGCAGCCCGGGAGGCAGCGAGAGGACCTCGGCGTGCCCGTCCGGGTGGCGCAGAACCGGCGGGGGATGTCCGCCAGTGGCCAGGACGGCCCGGCGGCGTGCGAGGTCGAGACGCACGTACAGGCAGCTGACGAAGCGGGCCGGGTCTCTGTCGACCAGTCGGCGGTTGGCCCGGGCAAGGGCCTGCGCAGGTGTGGCCCCGGTGGATGCCAGGGAACGGATGGCCGGGCGGATCCGGCCCATGAGTGCCGCGGCGGTGACGTTGTGGCCCTGGACGTCGCCGATGAACGCGGCCGCGGTGGTGTCGTCCACCCGGACCAGGTCGTAGAAGTCGCCGCCGATGTCCATCCCGCGCGCGCCGGGCAGATAGCGGGCTGCCACGTCCAGTCCGGGAAGGTCGGGCAACGAGTCGGGGAGCATGGCCGCCTGCAGGGTCTGCGCCAGCTCCTTGCTGGTGTCGTACAGGCGGGCCCGCTCCAGTGCCTGCGCGATCAGTCCCGCGAGTGCGGTGAAGACGACCCGTTGCTCGTCGGGGAAGGGATGGGGGCGGTCGAAGGCGAACACGCAGGCGCCGACCGGGCGCCCGGAGGCGATCAGTGGCAGGAAGGCCCAGGAGTGCAGACCTTCCTGGCGGGGGGCGGGCGGGTAGGCCCGCGACAGCTCCTCGAAGGTGGCGAAGAAACTGGGCACGCCGGTGGCGAGCACGCGGACCGCGGGCGCCGGGAAGGTCAGCGGCGCTCCGTCGAAGTGCTCCAGGATCCAGGAGTGGTATCCACGACAGCCGATGACGCGCATCCTGCCCTCGTCGGCCGCGAGGAGGGCCACCGTCCGGGCCCCGAAGGCCGGCAGCATCTCTTCGGTGATCAGATCGACCACGTCGCCCACGCCCACGGCCTCGGAGAGGGCGGCGGCCAGGTGCAGCACCTGGTAGACCTCGCCCAGGGGGATCGGCTCGCCCTGGAACGTCTCCTTCCCGGCGGGCTCGGCGGGCGTCGCCTGCGAGGCCCGGCAGGCAGCGGTCGGCGAGATGCGGATGCTCACCCCGGACCCGTCGGGGTAGAGCTCGAACGCGAGCCACCGGTCCGGCGGGAGCATGGCGGTGAAGCGGGCGGGCTTCCGGCTGAGCACGGCGGCTCGGCAGCGGTCCTCGAAGGCCGAGTCGGTGCACCAGGGCAGGGACTGCCAGGGGCGTGTGCCGATCAGGTCGGTGGCGCTGCCGCCGAGCAGGACGGCCGCGGTGGCGCTGACGTAGGTGAATCTGCCCTCCAGGTCGAGAGAGCAACTGCCCTCCGGCAGCCGTTCGACGAAGTCCGCCGCGGCCTGCGCCTCGGCCGGCTCCCGTCTGCGGGCGGGCGGCTGCGGCAGAGTGCGTGGTGCCGGTCCGGGACCGACGGCGTGGCCGGCGTCGGCGGCGTCGCGCAGGAAGCGCCCCAGGCGGCGACAGGCGGAAGAGACCCGTTCGGGGCTCGGACCGGCGGACCCGGCGATGTCGGAGCCGGGCCACAACAGCAGCAGCGACCCCCATGGCGTGGTGCCGGTGACGATCGGTGCCGCGGCCACCGCGTAGTGGTACGGCAGTGCGATCGCGGTGCGCGGGTAGCGACGGGCGAGTTCCTGGGGGTCGCCGAGCCAGACCAGCCGCCGTTCGCGCAGCGCCTCCGCCACCGGAACGGGACTGGACAGCGCCACCCCGAACCAGGGCGCGAGGTACTCCGCCGGCATGCCCGCGATCACCTCCAGCCGCAGGGCCCGCCCGTCGGACGCCAGCAGGAACACGGCACCCGCAAGCACCCCCGTGTCGCGCACGGCGTGCTCCAGCAGCCGGTCCAGCTCCGCCCCGCGTACCGACCCGGCGACGGGCGAAGGCGGCCGGAAGCCGTGGGGCGGTGCCGCGCCGTCTTCCCGCATGGCGCACATGACAGCACCGTACGTCCGCACCGGCCGCCCCCGCGCGGACGGCCCGGCTGCCGCTCCCTCCGCGGGTTTCATCGCCGGCGCCTGCGTGGATGTACCCCCGGGCGAACATCGCGCCGGACATTCGGTGGGCCGAACCGGCCGGCCGCCGAATTCCCATTGCGTCCAGGTGCGCCCCTCGGGCGAAAACGGCCTCGGTGCCGGATCCGGTGCCGGTTACGGCCGCATCCCTGTCACAGATCCGAACGTTATCCGGTCAATTACCCGAATGGTGCGAATCGGGTCGGATTCGTGTCCGTGACCGTGTCTGGAATCGAGAAGGAAGACGAAACCCGGCTCGCTCCAGGTGCCGCCTCGCCGCGGCCCTGGCTGCCGCGGTCACAGCCGGCCACAGGTCGGCTCGCCGCACTCGATCTCCACCGTCCCGCCATCTACCCGAGGACGAGAGCGCGATGATCAGCACCGAGAATGTGACGCCTGGTAAGCAAGTGGACATCCGTGAGCCCTCGGAGTCGGCGATCGCGATGCTCGACGACCAGGGCACGGTGGTCGGATGGACGCAGGCAGCCGAGCGACTGAGCGGCTACGCGGCCGGGGACGTCGTGGGCCGGTCCGTCTCACGGGTACTGCCGTCGTCCGGGAGAGCGCCGACCGTATCGGAGTTCGTCGAACAGTGCCGTGCCCATGACGGCTGGTCGGGCACGACGGCGGTGAGCCACCGGGACGGTCGCACGCTCGACGTCAGCCTGCGGGTCTCGAGGCTGTGGGGGCAGCACGGATCGGTCCGGTGGCTCGTGTCCGTGACCGACATCAGCAAGACCTCCGGAGAAGGGGTGAACGGACTGGTGCGGGAGTCGCTTCTCGCCCGGGTACCGATGGGCATCGTCGTTCGTGATCCGCAACTGCGGTGCACCTGGGTGAACGACACCATGGAGAGCCACGACGGAGTCTCCTCCGACCGCCGGCTCGGACGCCGATTCACCGATGTGCTGCCCGGCGCCAAGACGGAAGCGCTCGAGGCGGTGATGCGGCGGGTGCTCCAGGGCGGCACCACCAAGGTGCACGACTACCGGACGTGGCTCCCGGCGAGGCCGCGCCGGGAGCACACGTTCGCGGCGTCGTTCTTCTGCCTCCAGGACGCCGGCGGACAACCGCTCGGGGTGTGTGTCATCAGCGTCGACGTCACCGAGAGCCGGCGGGCGCGCGATCGCCTGGCCATCCTCAGCGAGGCCATCACCCGCCTCGGCAGCAGCCTGGACGTGATGCAGACAAGCCAGGAACTGGCCGACCTCGCCGTGCCGCTGCTCGCCGACTACGTCGCCGTCGACCTGGAGCAGTCGGTCTCGTTCGGCGAAGGGCCCCCGGCCCACGCCGGCCCGGCGGGCGAGCGCCTCCCCGTCTTCCGGCGCGCCGGCCTGGCCTCGATACACCAAGGAGTCCCGGAATCCCCGTGGATGCGCGGTGAGCCGGTGCCCGTGCCGCCCGCCTCACCCTTCACCGACGTCCTGCGCACCGGCAGACCCCACCTCCAGCCGATCCTGGACACCGCTCCGGGCACATGGATGGACCAGGACGCGGCGCGGGCGCAGAAGGCCCACGAGAACGGCATGCACTCCCTGATGGTCGTACCCATCCGCGCGCGGCACGCCCTGCTGGGCGTGGTGCTGTTCATCAGGACCGCGGACCCGGGGCCGTTCCAGGAGGTCGATCTGCTCCTCGCCGAAGAACTCGTCAGCCGCGCCGCGCTGTCGTTGGACAACGCACGCCAGTACGCCCGCGAACACACCGCGGCCCTCGCGCTCCAGCGCAACCTGCTCCCGCGCCGGTTGAGGGGCGGCACGGCGGTCGAGGCGGCCTCACGCTACCTCCCCGCCGACATGGACCACGGCGTGGGGGGCGACTGGTACGACGTGATCCCGCTGTCCGGCGCGCGGGTGGCCCTCGTCGTCGGCGACGTGGTCGGACACGGCCTGCACGCCGCCGCGACCATGGGCAGACTCCGCACCGCCGTACGCACGCTCGCCGACATGGAGTTGCCCCCCGACGAACTGCTGGCCCACCTGGACGACACGGTCCAGCGACTGGCCGAGGAGGACGCCGACGCCCCGGACCAGACACTCACGGTGGTGGGCGCCACCTGTCTGTACGCCGTCTACGACCCGGTCACCCGCCGGTGCGCCATGGCACGGGCCGGGCACCCCCCGCCGGCGATCATCGACCCGCAGGGCCGGGTCACCTACCCCGACCTGCCCACGTGGACCCCGCTCGGCATCGGGCTGGGGGTCCCTTTCGAGGCCGTGGAAGTGGAACTGCCCGAGGGAAGTCTCCTCGCCCTGTACACCGACGGCCTCGTCGAGACCCGCGACCACGACATCGAGGTGGGAATGCGCCGTCTCGGGACCGCCCTGGCGCATCCCGGTGGCTCCCTGGACGACCTCTGTACGCGTGCGATGGGGACCTTCCCCGGTCAGGCACCGTCCGACGACGCCACCCTGCTCCTCGTCCGGCCCCGTTCACTCAGCCCCACCCAGGTCGCCTTCTGGACGCTGCCGAGCGACGAGACCGCCGTCCGCACCGCCCGGCACATGGCGGCGCGGCAGCTGACCGAATGGGGCCTTGAAGGTCTCGCGGACTCGACGAACCTGATCGTCAGTGAACTGGTCACCAACGCCGTCCGCCACAGTTCCGGCCCGATCGGGCTGCGCCTGATCCGGCACCAGGTCCTGACCTGCGAAGTGTTCGACACGAGCGGCTCCTCTCCGCGTCCGATGCACGCGGGCAAGCAGGACGAGAACGGACGCGGCCTCTTCCTGGTCGCCCAGCTGTCCCGCAGATGGGGCTACCGCTCGACAGCGGGCGGCAAGGTCGTCTGGGCCGAGGAAGACCTGGCCCCCGCACCCGCAGGGGCTTTCGGGGCACCGCCCGAACCCGAGGCACCACCGGCCCTCGCCTCCGCGGCACGGGCATCCGTGACATGAGCCGACGAAGGAGAATGCCGGGGCGCGAGCCGCCCCGGCACCTCGTCCGTAAGGGCGACCTGGTCGACGCCGATGCAGAGGGAGGGCGACGCCCGAGCCGATGGCGCGGGCGGCTGGATGACGGCTTCATGGGCGGCCGGGTCGTCCGGGCGCCCGCCCGCCGGCACGCCGTTGTAGCGGCCGATGGGGGTGCGCACGACGATGACCGTGCGGGCGCCGTGGACGAGGTCCGTCGCCCCGCCGATCCCGGTGATCATCTTTCCGAGACCGCCTCCACGGTCGACCGCCCGGGCTTCCCCGGGCATCGCGCAGACGAGTGATATCGGCCGTGATCCCGAGGTCAAGATGTCGGTTCCCGTCGCACGAACAAGGTATTTCCACAGCGATTCCCGATATCACTCACGGATTCCGTTGACGCCACGTCCTTCGAGTCCTGAGCCTTTCTTCCATAAACAGCGGAGCGGCGGGAGCGTGCAATTCCCATGAGGACATTCGTGCATCGGGAGCAGGTCACCAAAGTGGTTTTCGGCAGTGGTACGCGCAGCCGTATCCCCGAAGAAGCCGATGCTCTCGGATGCCGTCGGGTGCTCGTTCTGTGCACGCCTGCTCAGGTGGACCAGGCGGCGCGGATCCGCGATCTGCTCGGTGCCGCCGCAGTGGGAGTCTTCGCCGAAGCGGCCGCGCACACCCCTGTCGCGGTCACGGAGAAGGCGGTCGCGTACGCCGCAACCGTGCGAGCGGACTCCGTGCTCGCCGTCGGCGGGGGATCGACCATCGGCCTCGGCAAGGCGATCGCCGTGCGCACGGGTCTTCCGCAGCTGGCGCTGCCCACCACCTACGCCGGCTCGGAGATGACGCCGATCCTCGGAGAGACCGAAGGCCGCCGGAAGACGACCCGGAGGCTGGCGGAGGCGCTGCTCGACACCGTGGTGTACGACGTCGACCTGACGCTCACGCTTCCCGTGGCGACCTCGGTGGTCAGCGGCATCAACGCGATGGCGCACGCCGTGGAGGCCCTCTACGCGCAGGACCGGGATCCGGTCGCGTTCCTGATGGCCGGCGAGGCGATCGATTCCCTCACCCGATCCCTGCCGGTCATCACGCGGCGCCCGGACGACCGCGAGGCGCGGGCGGATGCGCTGTACGGGGCGTGGCTGGCGGGCACCTGCCTCGGCGCCGTCGGCATGGCCCTGCATCACAAGGTGTGCCATGTACTGGGCGGGACGTTCGGGCTTCCGCACGCCGAGACCCACTCGGTCGTCCTGCCGCACGTGGTCGCCTACAACGGACCCGCGGCCCCAGAAGCCGTGGCGCGCATGGCGCAGGCGCTGCCGGGGGACGACCCCGCGAGCGGTCTCTTCGACTTCGCCGGGCGGCTCGGCGCTCCCAGGGCACTGCGGGACCTCGGCATGCCGGAATCGGGGATCACGCAGGCGGCCGAGCTCATCGTGCGGGACGGCTACTGGAATCCGCGACCGGTGGATCGGACCGCTGTCCGCGCCTTCCTGACCCGTGCCTGGGCGGGCGAGGCGCCATGGACGTCACCCGGCGACGAACGTCTCCCGTTCGCCTCCGTCAACGAACACTCGAACCACACTGGAGCGCGCCATGCGTGATCTGACGAGCGACACCATCACCGAGGCCGTGATCTCGACCATGCAGGACACCAAGGACTGCCGCCTCGCGGAGATCCTGGAATCGCTGGTGCGGCACGTCCACGCCTTCGTCCGCGACGTCGGACTGACGGAGGAGGAGTGGGCGCGGGGAGTGGACTTCCTGACTCGCACCGGGCGGATGTGCACGCCGACGCGCCAGGAGTTCATCCTGCTGTCCGACGTGCTGGGCGTCACCATGCTGGTCGACGCCCTGAGCAATCGGCGCCCCGCCGAGGCCACGCAGAACAGCGTCCTCGGCCCCTTCTTCCGGGACGACAGGCCGCAGCGCCCCGACGCCGCCGACATCTCCGGAGGTCTGCCCGGCACCCCGCTGTTCTTCGAGGGACGGGTGGTGGACCGTGAGGGAGCGCCGGTGGCCGGCGCGGCAGTGGACGTCTGGCACAGTGACGCGGAGGGCCGTTACGACGTGGACGTGCCCGGCCGGGTCGACCCGGCCATGCGGGCCCTGTTGCGGACCGACGAGACGGGGCACTTCGGTTTCCGCTCCATTCGCCCCTCCAGCTACCCGATACCCGGTGACGGCACGGTCGGCGAGTACATGAACGCGACCGGCCGGTCGCTCATGCGTCCCGCCCACGTGCACCTGCTGATCGAGGCGTCAGGGTTCCAGCGTGTGACCACCATGCTGTTCCCGTCGGACGACCCGCACCTGGACTCGGATCCGGTGTTCGGGGTCAAGGAGTCACTCGTCGCGTCCTACGACACCTACGAGGCCGACGACGGGCCGTGCCGCGGACTGACCGACGTGCCGTACACCGCGCTGCGCCACACGTTCGTCCTCGAACCCCTCTCCGCCCACTGAGCCCGACTGCCGCCGGACACGCCGTGGAAAGGCGTCCTTCATGAGGAGCAGCGATCCCGGTGGAACGGCTGGTGTCCCGCCCCGGCTGCCCAGCCATGTCGTACCCCGGCCGAGGCTGGTCCGCAGAATCCATCGGCTGCTGCACCACCACCCGGTTCTCGTCATGGCGGCCTCCGCGGGGTCGGGCAAGACGACCGCCGCGGTCCAGGCCGCTCAGGAGCTGACCGGCCCCGTCGCCTGGGTGTCGCTCGCCGGGATGCCCGGCGACGGCGAGGCGGAGGCCGGTGGTTCCGGCGTCGACGGGCCGAAGCTGGCGCGCCTTCTCGCGGCAGCCGTCGCGCCCCATGTGCCCACAGCGGCGACCGCGCTGACCGGCGCACTGGCGCGAGGCCTTTGGCTGGCGGCGATCGAGGCAGCGGAGCTGATGGCGGATCTCGGACGCCGGGACGAGGCGTGGGCCGCGCTGCTGGCCGGCCGGGAGCGGATCGCTTCGACCGGGTCCCGCGTGTACGAGATCCTCAGCCTGCTCCTCGAGGCGAAACTGGCCCTGCGCCTGGATCACGACCTGCCGCGGGCGGCCCGGGCCCTCGCCGAGGCCGAGCGCAGGGGGTGTGCGCGCTACGCGGTCACCGCGGAACTTGCGGGCGTCCGGCGGGGCCTGCAACTACTGCTGGCCGGTCGCGACCACGACGCGGTGCTCGAACTCGACACCGCGGTCTCCGCGATGCGCACTAGCGGCAGGCATCTGGAACTTCCCACGGCGGCCGCCTACTTGAGCGAGGCGCTGTGGCGCACCGGCGACGAGGACGGCGCGGATGCCGCCGCCGACCTGGCTCTGGAGGTCGCGACGGCCCAGGGCCCCCGACATCTGCTGTTGCAGGCGCTGGAGGACGTGCCCTCCGTCGCCGTGCGCCGGGCCGACGCGGAACCCACGCACTCCTCACGCTGGCACGAGCTCGTGTCCGCGCTGTCGGCCGCGCGACCGGTGACCGGGTGCGCCGTACCCCTCCTGACGCTCGAGGACTTCGGCCCGGTGCGGCTGGTCGCCGACGGGCGGGAGGTCCACGCGCGTCTGGCCAAGAGCGTCGAACTGCTCGCCTACCTGCTGTCCCGGCCCGCGGCGAGCGCCAGGCGCCAGGCGGTACTGGAGGCGCTGTTCCCCGGACGGAGCGGCACCACGGGACGCAGCTACCTCAGGCAGGCCGTCTACCGGCTGCGCGAGGCGCTGCCCGACGGGCTGTCGCTCCTCCAGGACGGGGACGTGTACCGGCTGACGCCGGTGTCCGCGGTCGCGAGCGCCTCGGGCACCCTCCAGCGACTGCTGGCGGAAGCCGCACGACAGGACGGCGAGCACCGGTGG
The DNA here is from genome assembly GCF_002154505.1 of Streptomyces carpinensis. Taxonomy (GTDB): domain Bacteria; phylum Actinomycetota; class Actinomycetes; order Streptomycetales; family Streptomycetaceae; genus Streptomyces; species Streptomyces carpinensis. The sequence goes on from NZ_MUBM01000023.1 coordinate 18,229, forward strand.
GAAACCCTCCAGCGCGCCCTGGCCGTCGCCGAACGCGGCCCCTACTTCGACTCCCTGTCGACGCACTGGCTCGACACCCGGCGCGCCGAACTCGAAGCCGTCCTCCAGCAGGCCCGCGTGGACGCCGCGACCGTGGCGCTGCACCTCGGACGTGTCCGGGAGGCCCGTCGGCTCGCGCATGCCGTGCTGGACGACGACCCCTACCGGGAACAGGCCTGGCGGCTCGCCCTGTGCGCCGCGGAGGCGGCCGGCTCGGACGATGAACTGCTCGACCTGTACCGAGGCTACCTGCGTGTCATGAAGGAGCTCGGAGTGCCGCCGTCCGCGGACCTGAGACGCCTGGTCGACCGACTGCGCCGATGAGCCGGCGGACCGCGTGGACGGCCGGCGGCGTCCGATGTGGGCCGCGATTTCTCCGGCATTAACAGCCGGCGGCGCACGCTTCACCACACCCGCAGGGTCCAGCCCCCACTTTCACGGAGGTGCTCCGATGATCGAGACCGTTGACATGACAGTCGATTTCCGAGCCACGATGAGCCGGCTCGCCACGGGTGTCAGCGTGATCACCACGTGCTCCGGAAGCACGCCCATCGGCATGACCGCGAGCGCTGTGTCCGCGCTGTCCCTGGAGCCGCTCCAGCTGCTCGTGTGCATCGGCAACCAGCTCTACACGCGGACCGCGATCGCGCAGCACGGCCGCTTCGCCGTCAATGTCCTCGGCGAGGACAGCGAGCACCTGGCCCGGAACTTCGCCGTTTCCCGAGCGGACAAGTTCGCCGGCGTCGAGACCTTCGACGACCACGGCGTACCGGTGTTGGGGGACGCCATCGCGGCCGTCGTGTGCGATGTCGCCGAGGAACTCCCGGGCGGTGATCACACCATCTTCGTGGGAGACGTCCGCCATTGCGCGCACAGGGTGGATTCCCGGCCGCTGCTGTACTTCGCGGGAGGCTTCGGCGCCCTCAGGACTCCGCACTAGGCGTGTCGTCGAATTCCCGTCGCGGGCGGGAGTTCGACGACAGGACCTAGAAGGCTCAT
>NZ_MUBM01000230.1 GCF_002154505.1 Streptomyces carpinensis
CCCCTCCTCGTCAACCCCCAGGCGCATCCCTCTCCCCCGCTGGGCCGACTCGCCGTCCGCCCCGCGGACCACCCCATGTGCGGGCACGGCGTCGCGGCCCGAGCCGCGTGCAGGCACCGGGGCACCCCGAAGTCGGCGCAGTCGACGATCAGCGGCCGGGCTTCGGGCAGACACCCCCGCAGCTCACTCGACCCTCGGCAGGCGCGGCGGCCGCGGAGCCGGTGGCCTCACCCGTGCCCGCGGCGTGAGACCCGGACAGACGTCGCGCACGGGAGCACAACCGCCGCGAAACGACAGTGCCGTGGTGGAACGAGACCTGGTCGGTGATGTCGAGGGCCTGCACCCGGCGGCGTTTCAGCCGGTTCTGCGGATCAGCGCCAGATACATGGCGTCGGTCCCGTGCAGGTGCGGCCACAGCTGTACGTCGGGGCCGTCGCCGAGCGCCGGGACACCCGGCAGGAGGGGGCGCGCGTCGATCAGGTCGGCCTCGGGGAACTGCTTGAGCACGTCGGCGACGACCGCGCGGGTCTCGGCGAGGTGGGGCGAGCAGGTGGCATAGCCGACGACGCCGCCGACGCGGACCGACTCCAGGGCCGTGCGCAGCAGACCGCGCTGGAGCGGGGCGAAGCCGTCCAGGTCCTCCGGGCGGCGCCGCCACCGCGCCTCGGGTCGCCGGCGCAGGGCGCCGAGCCCGGTGCACGGCACGTCGACGAGGACGCGGTCGAAGCTGCCGGGGCGCCAGGCGGGACGCGTCCCGTCGGCGGCGACGACCTGGTACGGGCCGGGATTGCCGGCGAGCGCCTTGGCCACCAGTCCGGCCCGGTGCGGCTGCTTCTCGGAGGCCAGCAGCACGGCCCCGCGCTCGGCGGCGAGGGCGGCGAGCAGGGCCGCCTTGCCGCCGGGGCCGGCGCAGCCGTCCAGCCACATGCGGTCGGGGCCGTCGAGCGGTGCGCCGGCCAGGGCGAGCGCCACGAGCTGGCTGCCCTCGTCCTGCACGCCCGCGCGGCCCTCCCGCACGGCGTCCACGGCACCCGGCTCGCCGCCCTCGGTGAGCCGCACGGCGTACGGCGACCAGCGGCCCGGCACCGCGGCCTCCTCGCGCAGCAGCTCCTCGGTGGTGGCCCGGCCCGGCCGGGCCACCAAGGTGACCTCGGGCCGCTCGTTGTCGGCCTCGAGCAGGTCCTCGATGCCGGCGCGGGGGCCGCCGAGGGAGTCCCACAGGGCGGAGACGACCCAGCGGGGGTGGGAGTGGACGACGGCGAGGTGGTCCTCGGGGTCCTCGTCGTAGGGCGGGGCGACCTTCTCCAGCCACCCGTCGAGGTCGTCCCGCGCGACCTTGCGCAGCACGGCGTTGACGAACTTGGCCCGCCCGTCGCCGAGCACCACCCGGGCCAGCTCGACGGTGGCGGACACGGCGGCGTGGCTCGGGATGCGGGTCCCGAGCAGCTGGTGGGCGCCGAGGCTGAGCACGTCGAGGACGGGCGGGTCGACCTCCCTGAGCGGCCGGTCCACGCACGCGGCGAGGATCGCGTCGTACGTCCCCTGCCGGCGCAGCGTGCCGTACACCAGCTCAGTGGCGAGGGCGGCGTCCCGCCCGTCGAACCTTTCGGGTCCCTCCTTCTCGCGTGCCTTGCGCAGCAGCGGCGGCAGGACGAGGTTGGCGTACGCGTCCCGCTCGTCCACGGCGCGCAGCGCTTCGAAGGCGAGGATGCGGACGGGGTCCTTCTGGGGCCGGCGGTAGGGCTTGGCGGGCTTGCGGGGCCGACGGGGGGTGTCGCTCACGAAAAAGGTGCTCCGGATGTCTGGGGGCGCCGCGTACGGATGCGCTGGGCGTGCCGGCCGCGGCCCGGCTGCGCTGTCCGACCAGCCTACGTCCCCGCAGCCGGCGCCGGTCAGCCCCCGAGGGTCTCGCCCTCGGCGATGCGCACGCCGCGCGCCCAGTCCGCGGCCCGCATCGGCTTCTTGCCCTGGGCCTGCACCCACAGCAGCTCGACGGCGTGGGAGCCGGTGCCGACGTGGACGTTGTTCTTGCCGACGGCGAGCGCGCCGGGGGCGAGGTCGGTCCGCTGCGGCGCGAGGGCGACCTGGATCAGCTTGAGCCGCTCGCCGCGGAACGTGGTCCAGGCGCCCGGGGCCGGGGTACAGCCGCGCACCACCCGGTCGACGCGCAGGGCGGGGGCGCTCCAGTCGACCCTGGCGTCCTCGACGGTGATCTTCGGGGCGAGGGTGACGCCGTCGGCCGGCTGCGGCACGGCCTTCAGGGTGCCGTCCTCGATGCCGTCCATGGTCGCGACGAGCAGTCCGGCGCCGGCCAGGGCGAGCCGGGTGAGCAGGTCGCCGCTGGTGTCGGTGGGCCGGATCCGCTCCGTGACGGTGCCGTAGACCGGGCCGGAGTCCAGGCCCTCCTCGATGAGGAAGGTGGAGGCACCGGTGATCTCGTCGCCCGCCATGAGGCTGTGCTGCACGGGCGCCGCGCCCCGCCAGGCGGGCAGCAGGGAGAAGTGCAGATTGACCCAGCCGTGCGCGGGGATGTCCAGGGCGGCCCTGGGCAACAGGGCGCCATAGGCGACGACCGGGCAGCAGTCCGGGGCGATGTCCGTCAGCCGCTCCAGGAACTCCGCGTCACGCGGCCGCTCCGGCTTGAGCACCTCGATGCCCGCCTCCTCGGCCCGCTCCGCGACCGGGCTCGCGACCAGCCGGCGCCCGCGCCCGGCGGGGGCGTCGGGGCGCGTGACGACGGCCGCCACCTCGTGCCGCCCGGCGGCGAGCAGAGCATCCAGGGCGGGAACGGCGACCTCGGGGGTACCGGCGAAGACGAGCTTCATGGGCGGGTGCGGCCTCTCGGTCGGGGTGGCTGGGCGGGCAGCGCACAAGTCTATGACCATGCACGGAGAGCCGTGACGGGCGAGCGGTGCGGCAGGCCGTGGGGGCGTACGCATATGCCCTTACGCCCCCACACCGTGACCAGCGGAGCTAAAGCGCGTTGGTCAAGACAGAGTTGACCACAGAGTTGACCACCAGGGGCCGCGCTCGCGCGGCTCGATTCCTAGCAACGCCGGTTCGAGAGGCTTGTTCATGGCCGACCATGCAACCCACGACGCCCAGGCCCGGGCGAGCCTGCACTTGCTGGTGCGGGACATCGAGCGGGTCCGTCGGCAGGTGGACGCGCTGCGCACGCTCACCGCCCAGTTGGGCAACGTCTACCGTCCGCGCCGCTCCGGTCCCTCCACGGGCTTCGTCGTCTACGGACGCGCCCCCGCCCCGACGGTCCGCCTCGCGCAGGAGTTGCGGGACAGTGTCGAGACCCTGGTCACGGCCGCCGTGGACTTCGACCGCTCACTCGGCTTCTCGTGGGACGCGGTGGGCTCCGCGCTCGGTGTCACCAAGCAGGCGGTCCACCGTCGTTACGGCGCGCGCCGCGCCGCCGCGCAGGCGGCCGCGGAGACGGAGCCGGGCGCGGAGCCCTCGGGCAGCCGCACGGTCAACGTCGGCACCGGTCTCTCCGCGGTGCCGGCGGTGCCCGCGGCCCGTTCCATGCCGACCCAGCCGACGGCGGGCAGTCCGTCGCTGCGTGACGACGTGCGGCCGACCGCGTTTCCCGGCCCGCGCAACGGCTGAGCCCCGCGACTGCCTAGCCGCGCGACAGCTGACGACCGCTCATCGCCACGCCCTCCCGGCCGGGTCCGGGAGGGCTGGCCCGTACGCCTCCCCCAGCTACCGGCGACGCACCGGGCCGGCCGACGGCCTGAAGGCCCGTCACCGGCGTCCGGCGGTCCTGACACCCGATGACCGACAGGCCCGTCAGCCGATGACCGGCAGGCCCGTCACCCCCCGCCGTGCGGACCCGTCACCCGATGTCCGCCGGGTCGATCCGGACCCACACCGGCTCGCCGTCCCCGCGGGCCGTCCGTGCCGCCTGAGCGGCCTTCAGGGCAGCGGCGAGCGCCGCCCCACGGCCGGGCGGGACGCGGACCAGCGCCCGGTCCCACTGCTCCCCGGGTGGCGGCGCACCCGACCGCCGGGGCCGTCCGGGCGGGGTGACCGGCAGCGGAACCGGCCCCAACACCTCTGCCTCGCACGGCAGTTCGACCGCGCCGAGGAAGTCCGCGACCGCCGCCGGCGGGCCCGTCACGGCCGCCATCCGGGAGACCGGGGGGAACCCGAGTTCGGCCCGCTCGGCGCGCTCGCGCACCGCGTGCCCGACGGGATCCCAGCGCACCAGAGCCTGCACGGGCCGCAGCGTCGGCTCCGCGACCACGACCACCGTGCCGCCCGCCTCCTGCGCCCGGACGAGCGCGGCGGCCCCGACCCACCGGCGCAGCGCGTCCTCGCCCGCCCGCAGGTCGGGCCGGCCCAGCATGGCCCAGCCGTCCAGGAGCAGGGCCGCCGCGTATCCGCCCTCGGCGACCGGCTCGGCGCCCGGCGTGCTCACGACCAGCGCGGGCGTCGCCGGCACCGTGTCCAGCACGTGCTCGCGCCCGGAGGTGCGCACCGGCACGGCCGGGAAGGCCCGCCCGAGCTCCTCGGCGGTCCGCCGGGCCCCGACGACCTGGGCCCGCAGCCGGAACGAGCCGCACTCCGGGCAGTGCCAGGCGGACTCCTCACGCCCGCACCACCCGCAGCGGAGCAGCCCCGCGTCATGCCCCTGCAGGGGGCCGGCGCAGTGCCGGCAGCGCGCGGGCGCCCGGCACTGGGCGCAGGCCATCCGCGGGACGTAGCCCCGCCGGGGGACCTGCACCAGCACCGGGCCGTGCCGCAGTCCCTCCCTGGCCGCCTGCCAGGCCAGCGAGGGCAGACGCGCGGCCCGTGCCGCCTCGTCCCGCGCGAGATCCGCGTCGCCCACGGTGCGCACCAGCGGGGCCGCCCGCCGTACCTGTTCGCGTGCGGCGACCAGGGGCCGGGCCCAGCCGCTCTCGACGAGCTGCGCGGCCTCCACGGTGCAGCTCCAGCCGCCGAGGAGGAAGCCGCACTTGTCCAGGGCGGCGCGCAGCAGCAGCACCTCCCGCGCATGGGGTTGCGGTGCGTGCTGCTCGCTGTGGCTGTCGTCGCCGTCGTCCCAGAGGGCGACCAGTCCGAGGTCCCGCACCGGCGCGAACATGGCGGCCCGGGTGCCGACGACGGCCCGTACGGACCCCCTGCTCACCGACAGCCACTGCCGGTACCGCTGCTCGGGGCCCGCGTCGGCGGTGAGCAGCGCGTGCCGTCCCTCGCCGAGCAGGGAGGTCAGCGCGGCGTCCACCCGGGCCGCGGCCCGTCCGTCCGGTACGACGACGAGCGCGCCCCGCCCCGAGGCGAGCGTCGCGGCGACGGCCCGGGCCAGCTCCTCGCTCCACAGCGGCCCCGGCAGGGTGTTCCAGACGGCCCTGGGGGCACCCCCGGCGGCCAGCGAGGCGATGAAGGGTGCTCCGTGCTCGTAGCGGGCCCAGGGCCCGGCGTCCGGGACGGGGGGCGGCGGCAGCGGAGGGGGCGACGGCTGCCGCTCGGCCCGTGCGCTGCGGGGCGGCACGGCCAGTTGCAGCACGTCGGCGAGGCTGCCGGCGTACCGGTCGGCGACCGCTCTGGCCAGCCCCAGCAGTTCCTCGCTCAGCACCGGCTCGGGCGACACGACCTGGGCGAGCGCGGCCAGCGGCCCGGAGTAGTCGGACTCGTCACGGCGCTCGATCAGGAATCCGTCGATGAGTCCGCCGCCCTCGCGCCGGCCTTCCCGCACCCGGTGCCGTCCGGCGCCGAACCGCACACGCACCCGCACGCCCGGCTGGGCGTCCGCGTCCAGCTCGGCGGGCACGGCGTAGTCGAAGTACCGGTCGAGGTGGAGTACGCCCTTGTCGACGAGCACCCGCGCCACGGGCCGTGCCGCGGCGAGGGCGGCTCCCCGCCAGGTGCGGGGCTTGGCGCGCGGCTCCTTGGCCTTGCGCACGCTCTCCCGGATGAGCGCGAGCTGCTCCGGCGGCGCCGCCTCGGCTCCGCCGTTGTCCGGCCCGTTCTCGCTGCTCACGCTTGCATTCTTACCAAACGGGACTGACAAGCGACGTGCGCCCGGGATCCCGTCTGCCACGGGAGTGGCCCAGTGCTCCGCTTGCGCCGCACCGATCCGCGGTACCGGCCGTCGCGCCCGCGGCGCCTGCCCAGGGACCGAGGCGCGGCACCGACCGACGGGGCCGGACCTCGGCACCTGCCGGCGAACCGGATCGTGACGCCGACCGACGGACCGGATCACGGTGAGCGCCGACGTGCCGGATCGCGGCGTCTGCCGACAGGCCGGATCGCGGCACCGCCCGACGGACCGGTCCAACGCTGTCGAGTCTCCCGAGATCAGGCCGGCGGCGGTTCGGGGGACGCACCAGTTTCACCGCACGTCCGAGGACGCACTCCACCGAAGGAACCGCAGCCCTCGCACCGGGAGATCACAACCCTAGGGGGCGGGCCGCCCGGCCGCGACGGAAAATCGGATCTCCGCAGGGGCCCCGTGCGCTCGGCCGCGTGCGCGCACTCCGCGCACTCGCGGGCGACGAGCGAGGCCCGGTTCCCGCAGGGGAACCGGGCCTCGCCTCGAAACCGGCCTCGTGGGCCCGCCGCCTACAGGCCGACGGCCTGCCGCAGGGCGTCCACGCGGTCCGTGCGCTCCCAGGTGAAGTCGGGCAGCTCGCGGCCGAAGTGGCCGTACGCGGCGGTCTGGGCGTAGATGGGGCGGAGCAGGTCGAGGTCGCGGATGATGGCGGCCGGACGCAGGTCGAAGACCTGGTCGATCGCCTTCTCGATCTTCTCGGGCTCGATCTTGTGGGTGCCGAAGGTCTCCACGAACAGGCCGACCGGCTCGGCCTTGCCGATCGCATACGCGACCTGGACCTCGCAGCGGGAGGCCAGACCGGCGGCGACGACGTTCTTCGCCACCCAGCGCATCGCGTACGCGGCGCTGCGGTCGACCTTGGACGGGTCCTTGCCGGAGAAGGCGCCGCCACCGTGGCGGGCCATGCCGCCGTAGGTGTCGATGATGATCTTCCGGCCGGTCAGCCCGGCGTCGCCCATGGGGCCGCCGATCTCGAACCGCCCGGTGGGGTTGACCAGCAGGCGGTAGCCCTCGGTGTCCAGCTTGATGCCGTCCTCCAGGAGCGCCTTGAGCTCCGGCTCGACGACGAACTCACGGATGTCGGGGGCGAGCAGCGACTCCAGGTCGATGTCGGAGGCGTGCTGCGAGGAGACGACGACCGTGTCCAGGCGGACCGCCTTGTCGCCGTCGTACTCGATGGTGACCTGCGTCTTGCCGTCCGGGCGCAGGTAGGGGATCGTGCCGTTCTTCCGGACGTCCGACAGGCGCTTGGACAGCCGGTGGGCGAGGAAGATCGGCAGCGGCATCAGCGTCGGCGTCTCGTCGGAGGCGTAGCCGAACATCAGGCCCTGGTCGCCGGCGCCCTGCCGGTCCAGCTCGTCGTCGTCGCCCTCGACCCTGGCCTCGTACGCCGCGTCGACACCCTGCGCGATGTCCGGGGACTGCGCGCCGATGGACACGGACACACCGCAGGAAGCGCCGTCGAAGCCCTTCTTGGAGGAGTCGTAACCGATCTCGAGGATCTTGTTGCGGACCAGGGTCGCGATGTCCGCGTAGGTCTTGGTCGTGACCTCGCCGGCCACGTGCACCAGGCCGGTGGTGATCAACGTCTCCACGGCGACCCGGGAGGTCGGGTCCTCGCGCAGGAGCGCGTCGAGAATGGTGTCGCTGATCTGGTCAGCGATCTTGTCGGGGTGACCCTCGGTCACGGACTCCGAAGTGAACAGGCGACGGGACACAACGCTCCCTGGGGTTGCAGCGGCTGCTGGCTGATCATTGGTGGACGGCACGGGAGCTGCGCCCGGCGCCGTCCGGAAAACAGTTTATCGGTCGCGCTCGGCCACCGGCCCACCCGTCTCGCCTCTCGGGAGTGCTGTGGCCTGCGGCACGGGCATTGTGCCCAATGCCCGGCGACCTTGAACAGAGCACAGCGGCCAGAGTACGGGGTCCGGGTGAACCGGCCGAGCAGGGTGTTTCAGCCCAGCCGTGCCACCACCAGGTCCCACACGGTCTCGGCCAGGGCCTCCTTCGGCCCGTGCGGGACGGCGGTCTCGGTGCCGTCGGCGGCCAGCACCACGGCCTCGTTCTCCTCCGCGCCGAAGGTCTTGCGCTCCCCCACCTCGTTGACCACGAGGAGGTCGCAGCCCTTGCGCGCCAGCTTCTTGCGACCGTTGGCGAGGACGTCGTCGGTCTCGGCGGCGAAGCCCACGATCACCTGTCCGGGGCGCGCCCGGTCGGCCGACACCTCCGCGAGGATGTCCGGATTGCGCACCAGGGCGATGGGCTCCGGTTCCTGGTCGTCCTTCTTCTTGATCTTCCCGGTCGCGTAGGTGGCGGGGCGGAAGTCGGCGACGGCGGCGGCCATGACCACCGCGTCGGCGTCCGCGGCCGCCTTCAGCACCGACTCGCGCAGCTGCACGGCCGTCTCCACCGGGACGACGTCCACGCCCGCCGGGTCGGGCAGGCTGGTGTTGGCCGCGATCAGCGTGACCCGGGCGCCCCGGGCCGCCGCCGTGCGGGCCAGGGCGTAGCCCTGCTTGCCGGAGGAGCGGTTGCCGAGGAAGCGGACGGGGTCCAGGGGTTCGCGGGTGCCGCCGGCGCTGACGACGACGTGCCGGCCGGCGAGGTCGGGGTCGGTCACCCCGCGGGCCAGGACGCGCCGGCAGACCTCGAAGATCTCCACCGGGTCGGGCAGGCGGCCCTTGCCGGTGTCGACGCCGGTCAGCCGGCCGACGGCCGGTTCGATGACGACGGCGCCGCGGCGGCGCAGCGTCGCCACGTTCTCCTGGGTGGCCGGGTGCTCCCACATCTCGGTGTGCATGGCCGGGGCGAAGACCACCGGGCAGCGGGCGGTGAGCAGGGTGTTGGTCAGCAGGTCGTCGGCGAGGCCGTGGGCGGCCCTGGCGAGCATGTCGGCCGTCGCCGGGGCCACCACCACCAGGTCGGCGTGCTGGCCGATGCGGACGTGCGGCACCTCGTGGACGTCGTCCCAGACCTCGGTGGCGACGGGGTTGCCGGACAGGGCGGACCAGGTGGCGGCGCCGACGAAGTGCAGCGCGGAGGCGGTGGGGACGACACGTACGTCGTGTCCGGACTCGGTCAGCCGGCGCAGCAGCTCGCACGCCTTGTATGCGGCGATGCCGCCGCTGACCCCCAGAACGACCTTGGGCTTGTCCACCGTCTCTCCCGGTCTCGGCTCCGCTGCGCCCGGTGGGGCGCACGCGTCCATGCTGCACCATCGCGGGGGAACGTCCCCCGCCCCCCGAGCAGACCACAGGCCCGGCAGTCGCGCTGCCGGGCCTGTGGATAAAACCTACTGCGATCCGCAGATATGACTTACTGCGGCTGCTTACTGGCCCGGACCGTCGACGGCCTCGGAGGTCAGCAGACCCGCGTTGATCTCGCGCAGCGCGATGGAGAGCGGCTTCTCGTGGACGTGGGTGTCGACGAGCGGACCGACGTACTCGAGGAGGCCCTCGCCGAGCTGCGAGTAGTACGCGTTGATCTGGCGGGCACGCTTGGCCGCGTAGATCACGAGGCTGTACTTCGAGTCGGTGGCCTCGAGGAGCTCGTCGATCGGCGGGTTGATGATGCCCTCGGGCGCGGAGATGGAAGAGGACACGCTCTACCTTCCGATGGGTGGGAAAGATTCAGTCGGTGCGATCACCACGGTGACCGTCACGATCACACAACGTCCGTCAAGGCTAGCAGCTCGCGCGCCACGTCCTCGACGGAGGTGTTGACCAGGGTCTCGTCGAACTCCGGCTCGGCCGCGAGCTCGACCTTGGCGGCCTGAAGCCGGCGCTCGATCACTTCGGGCGGCTCGGTCCCCCGGCCGGTGAGTCTGCGCACGAGCTCCTCCCAGGAGGGCGGAGCGAGGAACACCAGCTGGGCCTCCGGCATGGACTCGCGGACCTGCCGGGCACCCTGGAGGTCGATCTCCAGCAGGACCGGCTCGCCCGCCTCCAGGCGGTCCAGCACGGCGGCACGAGGCGTGCCGTAGCGGTTGCCGGCGAACTCGGCCCATTCCAGCAGCTCGCCGTTGGCGATCAGTTTGTCCATCTCGTCGTCGGTGACGAAGAAGTAGTGGACGCCGTGCTGCTCGCCGGGGCGCGGCTTGCGGGTCGTCGCCGACACCGAGAGCCAGACCTCGGGGTGTTCCTTGCGCATATGGGCGACGACCGTGCTCTTGCCGACCCCTGAGGGGCCGGAGAGCACGGTCAGCCGCGGACGTGCGTCCGGAGGGACGGGGGACGTCCCCCGGGGTGTTACAGCCATGCAGCGATTATTCCAGCAATCCCGGTGTGCCCGGGACTCCCTTCCCGACAGGCCGGGGTTCAGGAGCCGGTGCTGCCGAACTCACGCTCCAGGGAAGCGATCTGGTTGGAACCGAGGCCGCGTACTCGACGGCTCTCGGAGATGCCGAGTCGCTCCATGATCTGCTTGGCGCGGACCTTGCCCACGCCCGGCAGGGACTCAAGAAGGGCGGACACCTTCATCTTGCCGATGACGTCGTTCTCCTGGCCCTGCTTGATGACCTCGTGCAGGGAGGCGCCGGAGTGCTTGAGTCGATTCTTGACCTCGGCCCGCTCCCGGCGAGCCGCGGCGGCCTTTTCGAGCGCGGCTGCGCGCTGTTCAGGGGTAAGGGGCGGAAGAGCCACGCCTACGTCACCTCGGATGTCGAACTGTCGGATACGGACCGGTGAGGAACCTAGTCGCCCCACACCTGGGGAGCCACGAGCAACACGCTTGCCCGCTCTCCCCCACTGCCTTGAGGGCGTGGGAGGCACCCCCACTCGACGGAGACTAGCGGTCAAGGGCGCCAGAGTCAGCGAGAACAGCGGAAAAGTCCTGGTCAGCCTCAGCCAGGACGGACATTTAGGACATATTGCCTCGGATTTGAGAATGTATCCAGACTCCAGCGGCCCCGAACCGCCCTCCCGAGGACTCAGCCGCCGGCCACCGCGGCCCGGATCTCGTCGGCGAAACGTTGCGCCGCGTCACGCAGAGCGACGACGTCGGGACCGTGACGCAGAACACCCCGGCTGACGTTCGGAACCACGTTGCGCACCACCGGACCGAAGACCGCGGGAAGATCGGCCGGGGTCGCGCCCTGCGCGCCGATCCCGGGCGCCAGGAGCGGTCCGTTGATGTCCAGGTCGTACGACGACAGGTCGCCGAGCGTGGCACCCACCACCGCGCCGAAGGAGCCCATCGGGCTCTGCCGCGTGTTCTCCCGCGCGAGGTGCGCGAGCATGGTCGCGCCGACGTTGCGGCCGTCTGGCCGGAGGGCGTGCTGCACCTCGCCGCCCTCCGGGTTGGAGGTCAGCGCCAGCACGAACAGGCCCGCGCCGTTCTCCCGCGCCAGCTCGACCGCGGGGCCGAGCGCGCCGTAGCCGAGGTAGGGCGATACGGTGAGCGCGTCCGAGAACAGCGGCGCGTCCTTGTGCAGGAAGGACTCGGCGTAGGCGGCCATGGTCGAGCCGATGTCGCCGCGCTTGGCGTCCATGACGACCAGCGCCCCGGCCGCCCGTGCCTCCTCGACCGACTTCTCCAGGACGGCGACGCCCCGGGAGCCGAAGCGCTCGAAGAAGGCGCTCTGCGGCTTCAGGACGGCCACCCGGTCGGCCACCGCCTCCACGACCGTGCGGCTGAACCGCTCCAGACCGGCCACGTCGTCGTTCAGGTCCCACTCGGCGAGCAGGGACGCGTGCGGGTCGATGCCGACGCACAGCGGGCCGCGCTCGTCCATGGCGTGGCGCAGCCGCGCGCCGAAGGGCTCCGTCGGGCTCATGCCGTCTTCCCTGCCTTCTTCACATCGGCGCCGACCGCGTCGGCGAGGGTGGCGTACGGGCTGTTGCGCAGGCGTGCGGCGAGCCCCTTGTGGATCGCGCGACCCCACAAGGGCCCCTCGTAGATGAAGGCGCTGTAGCCCTGGACCAGCGTGGCGCCGGCCAGGATGCGCTGCCAGGCGTCCTCGGCGTTCTCGATGCCGCCCACGCCGACGAGGGTGATGCGGTCTCCCACGCGCGCGTAGAGGCGGCGCAGCACCTGGAGGGAGCGTTCCTTGAGCGGCGCGCCGGACAGCCCGCCGGTCTCCTTGACCAGGGCCGGGTCGGACCGCAGACCGAGTCCCTCGCGCGCGATGGTGGTGTTCGTGGCGATGATGCCGTCCAGGCCGAGTTCCACGGCGAGGTCGGCGACGGCGTCGACGTCCTCGTCGGCGAGGTCGGGCGCGATCTTCACCAGCAGCGGCACCCGGCGTCCGGGCACGACCCGGTCGGCGGCCTCGCGCACGGCGCTCAGCAGCGGGCGCAGCGCCTCGGTGGCCTGCAGGTTGCGCAGACCGGGCGTGTTCGGCGAGGAGACGTTGACGACCAGGTAGTCGGCGTACGGGGCGAGGCGCTCGGCGGACTTCACGTAGTCGGCGACGGCCTCCTCCTCCGGGACGACCTTGGTCTTGCCGATGTTGACGCCGACCACGGTCCTGAAGACGGGCGTGCGCGAGGCCAGGCGTGCGGCGACGGCCAGCGAGCCGTCGTTGTTGAAGCCCATGCGGTTGATGAGCGCGCGGTCCGCGACGAGCCGGAACAGCCGCTTCCTGGGGTTGCCGGGCTGCGGCTCCCCGGTGACGGTGCCGATCTCGACGTGGTCGAAGCCCAGCATGGACATGCCGTCGATGGCGACGGCGTTCTTGTCGAAGCCGGCCGCGAGTCCGAAGGGGCCGTGCATGCGCAGCCCGAGGGCCTCGGTGCGCAGCTCCTTGTGGCGGGGGGCGAGCGCGGCCGCGACGAACGTGCGCAGCACAGGGACGCGCACGGCGAGACGGATCCAGCGGAAGGCCAGGTGGTGGGCCTGTTCCGGGTCCATCCGATGGAAGACCAGACGGAAGAAAAGCTTGTACATCTCTTGTGTCCTCACGAAGAGGGGGACACCGTTTCCGGTGTCCCCCTCGGGGCTGCTAGTCGCGGGCCGCGGTCAGGAATTCCGCGTGTTCCTGGAGCGAGCGGACGCCCACGTCGCCGTGGTTGAGGGCGTCGATGCCCTGGACCGCCGCGGCGAGCGCCTGGACCGTCGTCAGGCACGGCACGGACCGCGCCACGGCAGCCGTACGGATGTCGTAGCCGTCGAGGCGGCCGCCGGTGCCGTACGGGGTGTTGACGATGAGGTCGACCTCGCCGTCGTGGATGAGCTGGACGATGGTCTTCTCGCCGTTCGGCCCGGTGCCCTCGGACTGCTTGCGCACGATCGTGGCGTTGATGCCGTTGCGCTTGAGCACCTCGGCGGTGCCGGAGGTGGCGAGCAGTTCGAAGCCGTGGGCGACCAGCTCGCGGGCCGGGAAGATCATCGAGCGCTTGTCCCGGTTGGCGACCGAGATGAACGCGCGGCCCTTGGTGGGCAGCGGCCCGTAGGCGCCCGCCTGCGACTTGGCGTAGGCCGTGCCGAAGACGGAGTCGATGCCCATGACCTCGCCGGTGGAGCGCATCTCCGGACCGAGGACGGTGTCGACGCCGCGGCCGTGGATGTCCCGGAACCGCGACCACGGCATGACCGCCTCCTTGACGGAGATCGGCGCGTCCAGAGGCATGGTGCCGCCGTCGCCGTTCTTCGGCAGCAGGCCCTCCTCGCGCAGCTCGGCGACCGTCGCGCCCAGGGAGATGCGGGCGGCGGCCTTGGCCAGCGGCACCGCGGTCGCCTTGGATGTGAAGGGGACCGTGCGGGAGGCGCGCGGGTTGGCCTCCAGGACGTAGAGGATGTCGCCGGCCAGCGCGAACTGGATGTTGATCAGACCGCGCACCCCGACACCGCGCGCGATGGCCTCGGTGGAGGCCCGCAGGCGCTTGATGTCGAAGCCGCCCAGCGTGATCGGCGGCAGGGCGCACGCCGAGTCGCCGGAATGGATGCCGGCCTCCTCGATGTGCTCCATGACGCCGCCCAGGTACAGCTCCTCGCCGTCGTAGAGGGCGTCGACGTCGATCTCTATGGCGTCGTCCAGGAACCGGTCGACCAGCACTGGCCGGGAGGGGCTGATCTCGGTCGACTCGGCGATGTACGCCTCCAGGCGCGCCTCGTCGTACACGATCTCCATGCCCCGCCCGCCGAGGACGTAGGACGGCCGGACGAGGACCGGGTATCCGATCTCGTCGGCGATCGTCTTGGCCTGGGCGAAGGTGGTGGCGGTGCCGTGCTTGGGGGCGGGCAGGCCCGCCTCCGCCAGGACCTGCCCGAAGGCGCCGCGGTCCTCCGCCGCGTGGATCGCCTCGGGGGAGGTGCCGACGATCGGCACGCCGTTGTCCTTCAGCGCCTGCGCGAGGCCCAACGGGGTCTGGCCGCCCAGCTGGACGACGACACCGGCGATCGGGCCGGCCTGCCGCTCCGCGTGGACGATCTCCAGGACGTCCTCCAGGGTGAGCGGCTCGAAGTACAGCCGGTCGGAGGTGTCGTAGTCGGTGGAGACGGTCTCCGGGTTGCAGTTGACCATCACGGTCTCGTACCCGGCGTCGCTGAGGGCGAAGGAGGCGTGGACGCAGGAGTAGTCGAACTCGATGCCCTGGCCGATGCGGTTGGGGCCGGAGCCCAGGATGATCACCGCGGGCTTGGACCGGGGCGCGACCTCGGTCTCCTCGTCGTAGGACGAGTAGAAGTACGGCGTCCTGGCGGCGAACTCGGCGGCGCAGGTGTCGACCGTCTTGTAGACCGGGCGGATGCCGAGGGCGTGCCGGACCTCGCGGACCACGTCCTCGCGCAGGCCGCGGATCTCGCCGATCTGCTGGTCCGAGAAGCCGTGCCGCTTGGCCTCGGCCAGCAGGTCGGAGGTGAGCTCCGCCGCCTCGGCCAGCTCGTCCGCGATCTCCTTGATCAGGAAGAGCTGGTCGACGAACCACGGGTCGATCTTCGTGGCCTCGAAGACCTCCTCGGGCGTGGCGCCCGCGCGGATCGCCCCCATGACCGTGTTGATCCGGCCGTCGGTGGGCCGCACGGCCTCGCGCAGCAGCGTGTCCTTGTCGCCGGGGTCGCCGACGAACGTGAACTGGCTGCCCTTCTTCTCCAGGGAGCGCAGCGCCTTCTGGAAGGCCTCGGTGAAGTTGCGGCCGATGGCCATGGCCTCGCCGACCGACTTCATGGTGGTGGTCAGCGTGGAGTCGGCCTGCGGGAACTTCTCGAAGGCGAACCGGGGCGCCTTGACGACCACGTAGTCCAGGGTCGGCTCGAAGGAGGCCGGGGTCTCCCGCGTGATGTCGTTCGGGATCTCGTCGAGGGTGTAGCCGACGGCCAGCTTGGCGGCGATCTTGGCGATCGGGAAGCCGGTCGCCTTGGAGGCCAGGGCCGAGGAGCGCGAGACACGCGGGTTCATCTCGATGACGATCACGCGACCGTCCTCGGGGTTCACCGCGAACTGGATGTTGCAGCCGCCGGTGTCGACGCCGACCTCGCGGATGACGGCGATGCCGATGTCGCGCAGGATCTGGTACTCGCGGTCGGTGAGCGTCATCGCCGGGGCCACGGTGATCGAGTCACCGGTGTGCACGCCCATCGGGTCGAAGTTCTCGATGGAGCAGACGACCACGACGTTGTCGTGCTTGTCACGCATCAGCTCCAGCTCGTACTCCTTCCAGCCGAGGATGGACTCCTCCAGGAGCACCTCGGTGGTCGGGGAGAGCGTGAGGCCGGTGCCCGCGATGCGGCGCAGCTCCTCCTCGTCGTGGGCGAAGCCGGAGCCGGCGCCGCCCATGGTGAAGGACGGGCGGACCACGACCGGGTAGCCGCCGAGCTCGTCGACGCCGGCCAGGACCTCGTCCATGGTGTGGCAGATCACCGAGCGGGCGGACTCGCCGTGGCCGATCTTCTGGCGGACGGCCTCCACGACGTCCTTGAACTGGTCGCGGTCTTCCCCCTTGTGGATGGCCTCGACGTTGGCGCCGATCAGCTCGACGCCGTACTTCTCCAGGACGCCGTTCTCGTGCAGCTTGATGGCCGTGTTGAGGGCCGTCTGGCCGCCGAGGGTGGGCAGCAGCGCGTCGGGGCGCTCCTTGGCGATGATCTTCTCGACGAGCTCAGGGGTGATCGGCTCGACGTAGGTGGCGTCGGCGATCTCCGGGTCGGTCATGATCGTCGCCGGGTTGGAGTTCACGAGGACGACGCGAAGGCCCTCGGACTTCAGGACGCGGCACGCCTGGGTGCCGGAGTAGTCGAACTCGGCGGCCTGGCCGATGACGATCGGGCCGGAGCCGATGACCAGGACGGACTGGATATCGGTGCGCTTAGGCACGCTGGCCCTCCATCAGGGAGACGAAGCGGTCGAACAGGTAGGCGGCGTCGTGCGGGCCGGCGGCCGCTTCGGGGTGGTACTGGACGCTGAAGGCCGGCTTGTCGAGGAGGTGCAGGCCCTCCACCACGTCGTCGTTGAGGCAGACGTGGGAGACCTCGACACGGCCGAAGGGGGTGTCGGAGACCTGGTCGGTCGGGGCGTCCACGGCGAAGCCGTGGTTGTGCGCGGTGACCTCGACCTTGCCGGTCGTACGGTCCTGCACGGGCTGGTTGATCCCGCGGTGGCCGTACTTCAGCTTGTAGGTGCCGAAGCCGAGCGCGCGGCCCAGGATCTGGTTGCCGAAGCAGATGCCGAACAGCGGCGTGCCGCGCTCCAGGACGCCCTGCATCACGGAAACGGGGTGGTCGGCGGTGGCCGGGTCGCCCGGCCCGTTGGAGAAGAACACGCCGTCGGGCTCGACGGCGTACACGTCGTCGATCGTGGCCGTGGCGGGGAGCACGTGCACCTCGATGCCGCGCTCGGCCATGCGGTGCGGGGTCATGCCCTTGATGCCGAGGTCGACGGCGGCGACGGTGAACTTCTTGTCGCCGACGGCGGGGACGACGTACGCCTCCTTCGTGGCGACCTCCGCGGAGAGGTCGGCGCCCACCATCTCGGGCGCCTCCTGGACGCGGGCCAGCAGCGCGGCCTCGTCCTGGATGGCGTCCCCGCTGAAGATGCCGACGCGCATGGCGCCGCGCTCGCGCAGGTGGCGGGTGAGCGCGCGGGTGTCGATGCCGCTGATGCCGACGACGCCCTGCGCGGCGAGCTCCTCGTCCAGGGAGCGCCTGGAGCGCCAGTTGGACGGCACGCGCGCGGGGTCGCGCACGACGTAGCCGGAGACCCAGATCCGCTGCGACTCGGGGTCCTCGTCGTTGACGCCGGTGTTGCCGACGTGCGGGGCCGTCATGACGACGACCTGGCGGTGGTACGAGGGGTCGGTGAGGGTCTCCTGGTAGCCGGTCATGCCGGTGGAGAACACGGCCTCGCCGAACGTCTCCCCCACGGCCCCGTAGGCACGGCCGCGGAAGATCCGGCCGTCCTCCAGGACGAGTACGGCGGGAACCCTTGAAGTTCCCCTGGTGGAGGTGGTCATCGTTCGGCGCCTTCCGTGGTGCTTGTTTCGGTCTTCGTTTCGGTCATGGAGTTGATGGCCTCGACCCACTCGGTGTGCTCGGCCGCCCGGTCGGAGCGGAAGCCGGAGTCGATCAGCCGCTCGCCGTGCGCCCAGGTCACCACCAGCAGGCCGCCCTCGGTGAGGACCTTGCCGGCGATGCCCTTGTCGAGCCGGGCCCCGCGCAGCTGTGCGGCCGGGACGAAGAAGTCGGCCGCCCCGGGGCGCCGGACGTCCAGGCCCGCGTCCGTGAGGGTGAGCTCGGCCCGGCTGCGGGTGCCCAGGCCGTGCGCCACGATGCGGTCCAGCCACTGACCGGCGGTGGTGGAGCCGTGGTAGCGGCCGGTCGTCGTCAGTCTCGCCGTGCCGGGCTCGTCCGGCGCGCTGGGCAGCTCCGGCAGATCGCTCTGCAGGGTGCCGCGCCATTTCCAGCCCTCGCGCATCAGCCAGTAGACCAGGACCACGAAGAGGGCGAGGCCCACGAGCCAGCCGATGCGGCCGGCCCAGTCGGTCACCTCGGCCGACTTCTTCTCGGAGGCCAGTGCGGTGGCGAGTCCGGCTGCGAGCTGTGTTGCAGGTGTCACGTGAGCTTCCCGTCGACGAGCGTGGCCTTGCCCCGGAGCCACGTGTGGGTGACACGGCCCGGCAGCTCGCGTCCCTCGTACGGGGTGTTGCGGCTGCGCGAGGCGAAGCCCGCGGGGTCCACCTGCCCACGGTATGCCGTGTCGACCAGGGTGAGGTTGGCGGGCTCGCCTGCCGAGACGGGGCGGCCGTGGCCGGTGGCGCGCCCGATCCGGGCCGGCTCGAAGGACATGCGGTCGGCGACGCCCGCCCAGTCCAGCAGCCCGGTGTCGACCATGGTTTCCTGGACCACCGACAGCGCGGTCTCCAGGCCGACCATGCCCATGGCGGCCGCCGCCCACTCGCAGTCCTTGTCCTCGTGCGGGTGCGGGGCGTGGTCCGTGGCGACGATGTCGATCGTGCCGTCGGCGAGCGCCTCACGCAGGGCGTGCACGTCCCGCTCGGTACGCAGCGGCGGGTTGACCTTGTAGACCGGGTTGTAGGTGCGCACCAGCTCGTCGGTGAGCAGGAGGTGGTGCGGGGTGACCTCGGCGGTGACGTCGATGCCGCGGGACTTGGCCCAGCGGACGATCTCGACGGATCCGGCGGTCGACAGGTGGCAGATGTGGACGCGGGAGCCGACGTGCTCGGCGAGGAGGACGTCGCGGGCGATGATCGACTCCTCGGCGACGGCCGGCCAGCCGCCGAGGCCCAGCTCGGCGGAGACGACGCCCTCGTTCATCTGGGCGCCCTCGGTCAGCCGCGGCTCCTGCGCGTGCTGGGCGACGACCCCGCCGAAGGCCTTCACGTACTCCAGCGCCCGGCGCATGATCACCGCGTCGTCCACGCACTTGCCGTCGTCGGAGAAGACGGTGACGCCGGCGGCCGACTCGTGCATGGCGCCGAGTTCGGCGAGCTTCCTGCCCTCCAGGCCGACGGTGACGGCCCCGATGGGCTGCACGTCGCAGTAGCCGTGCTCCCGGCCGAGCCGGTAGACCTGCTCGACGACACCGGCGGTGTCGGCCACGGGGAAGGTGTTGGCCATGGCGAACACGGCCGTGTAACCGCCGGAGGCCGCCGCGCGGGTGCCGGTCAGGACCGTCTCGGAGTCCTCACGGCCCGGCTCGCGCAGATGGGTGTGCAGGTCGACCAGGCCCGGCAGGAGCACCTTGCCGTCGGCCTCGACGACCTCGGCACCCTCGGCGGACAGACCGGGGCCCACCTCGGCGATCGTCTCGCCGTCGATCAGCACGTCCTGCGGCTCGCCGCCGAGCACCTTCGCACCACGGATCAGGATCTTGCTCATGGGTGTTACTTCTCCTCAGTGGTCCGGGTGTGGGTGACGGCGGGCTCGTTGCCACCGAGCAGGAGGTACAGCACGGCCATCCGGATGGAGACGCCGTTGGCGACCTGCTCGACGACGGTGCAGCGCTCGGAGTCGGCGACCTCGGCGGTGATCTCCATGCCGCGGACCATCGGTCCGGGGTGCATCACGACGGCGTGCTCGGGCATCTTCGCCATGCGGTCGCCGTCGAGACCGTAGCGCCGGGAGTAC
The DNA here is from genome assembly GCF_002154505.1 of Streptomyces carpinensis. GTDB lineage: Bacteria > Actinomycetota > Actinomycetes > Streptomycetales > Streptomycetaceae > Streptomyces > Streptomyces carpinensis. Next base: position 19,586 of record NZ_MUBM01000230.1, read on the forward strand.
TCGCGCTCGGTCGGGAAGAAGGCGGCGTTCATGCGCTCGCGCTGGACGCGCAGCATCATCACCGCGTCCGACTTGGGCAGCGTGGCGTCGAGGTCGTAGGAGACCTCGCAGGGCCAGGACTCGACACCGACCGGCAACAGGGTGGGCGGGGCGACGAGGGTGACGTCGGCGCCGAGGGTGTGCAGCAGGTCGACGTTGGAGCGCGCGACCCGGCTGTGCAGGACGTCGCCGACGACGGTGATCCGCTTGCCGCCGAGGTCCTTACCGAGGCCCGCGTCCCGGCCGATCAGCCGGCGGCGCATGGTGAAGGCGTCGAGCAGGGCCTGGGTGGGGTGCTGGTGCGTGCCGTCGCCGGCGTTGATGACGACGGCGTCGATCCAGCCGGAGGTGGCCAGGCGGTAGGGGGCTCCGGACGCGCTGTGCCGGATGACCACGGCGTCGACGCCCATCGCCTCCAGGGTCTGGGCGGTGTCCTTCAGGGACTCGCCCTTGGACACCGACGAGCCCTTGGCGGTGAAGTTGATGACGTCCGCGGAGAGGCGCTTCTCGGCGGCCTCGAAGGAGATCCGGGTCCGCGTGGAGTCCTCGAAGAAGAGGTTCACGACGGTGCGGCCGCGCAGGGTCGGCAGTTTCTTGATCGGCCGGTCGGCGACCCGGGCCATCTCCTCGGCGGTGTCGAGGATCAGGACGGCGTCGTCGCGGGTGAGGTCGGCGGCCGAGATGAGATGACGCTGCATCTGTCAGGCTCCGTAAGGCAGTTCATTCAGGAAGCGGGGGTCTGGGGCACGCGGCGGCAGCCGCCTGTGTCACGGCCCCGGAAGGCACTGGCGCGCACGAGGGCACACGCGCGGGGCGTACGGCGGTGCGTACGCGCGCGTGCGCTAGTGCTGCCGGCCCGAGCCGGCCGGCTGCGCGCCGAGCAGCACGGTGTCGCGACCGTCCTCCTCGGCGAGCTGGACCTTGACCGTCTCCCGCAGCGACGTGGGGAGGTTCTTGCCGACGTAGTCGGCGCGGATGGGCAGTTCGCGGTGGCCCCGGTCGACGAGGACGGCGAGCTGCACGGCGCGGGGGCGCCCGATGTCGTTCAGCGCGTCGAGTGCGGCGCGGATGGTGCGGCCGGAGAAGAGCACGTCGTCGACGAGGACGACCAGCCTGCCGTCGATGCCGTCACCGGGGATCTCGGTGCGGGCCAGCGCACGCGGCGGGTGCATGCGCAGGTCGTCGCGGTACATGGTGATGTCGAGGGAGCCGCAGTGGACCTTGCACTCGGTGATCTGCTCGAGCTTGGCGGCGAGCCGCTGGGCGAGGAAGACGCCCCGGGTGGGGATGCCGAGGAGCACCACGTCGTCGGCGCCCTTGGCGCGCTCGACGATCTCGTGGGCGATGCGGGTCAGCACCCGCGCGATGTCGGGGCCTTCGAGAACGGGCCGCGCGGCGGACGCCTGCGCGTTCGTGTCCTGCTTGTCCATACGAAACGGACCTCCTTCTCCGCCTCACGGGACGGACCTTAAAGGACGTCGGATTTGCGCCATCAACGGTAGCAGGTGCCGCAGGCGCTCCGATCACACCCCCGTCACTCCCGTACCGCCCCCGCGTCACCCCATCGGCGTAACCGGCTGCCGATACCACGGAAGAGGCGGGGCGGACCATTCGGCTTGACGCGGCAGTGTAACGCTGCGTAACCTCACAGTGAGTTACCAGCCGCGCGGACGGAAACATCGCCGGCCGCGTCGACACAGTGTCCGGGGAGCCATATGTCCAGCGAATACGCCAAACAGCTCGGGGCCAAGCTCCGGGCGATCCGCACCCAGCAGGGCCTTTCCCTCCACGGTGTCGAGGAGAAGAGCCAGGGACGCTGGAAGGCGGTCGTGGTCGGCTCGTACGAGCGCGGCGACCGCGCCGTGACCGTGCAGCGCCTCGCCGAGCTGGCGGACTTCTACGGGGTCCCCGTGCAGGAACTGCTGCCGGGCACCACCCCGGGCGGTGCCGCCGAGCCCCCGCCGAAGCTGGTCCTGGACCTGGAGCGGCTGGCCACGGTGCCGGCCGAGAAGGCGGGCCCGCTGCAGCGGTACGCGGCGACGATCCAGTCCCAGCGCGGTGACTACAACGGCAAGGTCCTCTCGATCCGCCAGGACGACCTGCGCACACTCGCCGTCATCTACGACCAGTCGCCCTCCGTCCTGACCGAGCAGCTGATCAGCTGGGGCGTGCTCGACGCGGACGCGCGCCGCGCGGTGGCGTCCCACGAGGAGGGCTGAGCCCCGTCGGTCTCGACAGGCCTCGGGAACTTCAGCAGAAACGTGCCGCCGGGGTGGCCGGAACAACACCGTTCCGGCCACCCCGGCGGCCTTCTGCGGGCCTGAAGGGGACCAGGAGGACTTCCGGGACGCGCACACGCCGGAGGGCCCGCAGCGGTGTCGCTACGGGCCCTCCGGCGTGTCTGCGCCTGTTACACCTGGTCGCCGGCGTCGCGGCGCAGCGAGGGCTTGAGGTCCTTCAGCCGGCCGAGCAGGCCGTTGACGAACGAGGGCGACTCGTCCGTGGAGAACTCCTTCGCCAGCTGCACCATCTCGTCCAGCACGACGGCGTCCGGGGTCTCGTCGACCCAGATCAGCTCGTAGGCACCGAGCCGCAGGATGTTCCGGTCGACGACCGGCATACGGTCCAGCGTCCAGCCGACCGCGTACTGCGCGATCAGCTCGTCGATGCGGGTCGCGTGCCCGGCGTAGCCCTCGACCAGCTGCATCGTGTACTCGCTCACCGGCGGCTGCCGGGTGTCGCTGCGGGCGTGCCGGATCCAGTCCGCGAGCACGGTCAGGACGTCGGCGCCGCGCTGGTCGCCCTCGAAGAGGATCTGGAAGGCACGCTTGCGGGCCGTGTTGCGGGCAGCCACGGTTAGCTGTTCACCCGGCCGAGGTAGTCGCTCGTGCGGGTGTCGACCTTGATCTTCTCACCGGTGGTGATGAAGAGCGGGACCTGGATCTGGTGACCGGTCTCCAGGGTGGCGGGCTTGGTGCCACCGGTGGAGCGGTCGCCCTGGACACCCGGCTCGGTCTCGGCGATGGTCAGCTCGACGGCGGCCGGGAGCTCGACGAAGAGCACCTCGCCCTCGTGCTGGGCGACGACGGCCGTGAAGCCCTCGATCAGGAAGTTGGCGGCGTCACCGACGGCCTTGGGGTCGATGTGCAGCTGGTCGTACGTCTCCATGTCCATGAAGACGAAGTACTCGCCGTCCTTGTACGAGAACTGCATGTCCCGCTTGTCGACGGTGGCCGTCTCGACCTTGACACCGGCGTTGAAGGTCTTGTCGACGACCTTGCCGGAGAGCACGTTCTTGAGCTTGGTGCGCACGAAGGCGGGGCCCTTGCCGGGCTTGACGTGCTGGAACTCGACGACGGACCAGAGCTGGCCGCCTTCGAGCTTGAGCACCATGCCGTTCTTGAGGTCGTTCGTGGAAGCCACGGTTGCGGAATCTCCTGGACTGACGTGGACGACCCCGGGGCACGCACCTGCCTAGAGGGCGAGCAGCTCCTTGGTCGTGATGGTGAGTAGCTCGGGTCCGCCGTCCGCCTCGGGGCGTACGACGAGCGTGTCATCGATCCGGACACCGCCCCGGCCCGGGAGGTGGACCCCCGGTTCGACGGTGACCGGCACGCAAGCGTCCAGTTTACCCATGGCCGCGGGGGCCAACTGCGGGTCCTCGTCGATTTCGAGCCCGACACCGTGCCCGGTGAGCGGCTGCAGGCCCTCGGTGAACCCGGCGCAGTCCAGGACCTGACGTGCCGCGCGGTCCACGTCCCGGTAGGCGGCACCGGGCGCCAGCGCCTCCCGGCCGGCCCGCTGAGCGGCGAAGACGAGGTCGTAGAGCTGGATCTGCCAGTCCGCCGGGGAGGTGCCGATCACGAACGTCCGGCCGATCTCGCAGCGGTAGCCCCGGTACGCCGCGCCCAGGCACACGGAGAGGAAGTCGCCCTCCTCCACGCGCCGGTCCGTGGGGCGGTGACCGCGGCGGCCCGAGTTCGGACCGGTGGCCACGGACGTCGCGAAGGCGGGGCCGTCGGCGCCGTGGTCGACCAGCCGCCGCTCCAGCTCCAGCGCCAGATGCCGCTCCGTGCGGCCCACGAGGATGGACTCCAGGAGTTCGCCGAGGGCCTGGTCGGCGATCTCGGCGCCGATTCTCAGACAGGAGATCTCCTCCTCGTCCTTGACGATTCTCAGCTGTTCGACCGCAGTGCCCAGGTCGGCGAGGCGGAGCCGGGGGGCCACCGAGGCGAGGGCGCGGTGGCGGGCCACGGTGAGGTGGTGCTCCTCGACGGCGAGCGACTCGGCGCCCTGCGACTGGGCGAGATCGGCGGCGGCCACGGCCGGGTCGCCGCCGGGCTGGGGCAGGACCTGCACCCCCAGCGCATCGTCGGGACGCCCTTCGTGGGGCCGGTCGTCCGGTGGGCTCAGGCACACCAGAAGGTCCTCGCGCTTTCCGAGGAGCAGGACGGCGCCCTGCGGGGCCACGCCCGCGAGGTACCGCACATTGGCGGGACGAGTCACCAGCGCCGCCGCGCTGCCGCCCGCGTTGCAGCGCTCCCTTAGCCGGGTTCGGCGGGCCGCGTACACCTCTGACATGAACCGAGCGTAAGAGCGGTGGCCGGATATCGCCGTTCGGGAGGGGCCGAGTGGGTCTGCCTCCGGCGGTGGGGGC
>NZ_MUBM01000231.1 GCF_002154505.1 Streptomyces carpinensis
GTGGGGGCAGCGGGGGCACCGGACGCGCCCGGAGGGGCCGGTCGACGGCGCGGGCGGAGCACCGTGCGCGGCATGCGCGGGTGTGCGCCGGTCACACGGCCGGCCCGGACTACACCGCCATGCCGTACACGATGGTGAACAGCGTGCCGAGGGAACCGATGATGAACACGCCTGTGAGACCGGCGATGATGAGGCCCTTGCCCTGTTCCGCGCTGAAGGTGTCCCGGAGGGCCGTCGCGCCGATACGTTGCTTCGCCGCGCCCCAGACGGCGATGCCGAGGCAGAGCAGGATGGCCACCGCCATCACCACCTCGATCATCACCTTCGCCTCGTTGCCCAGGCTGCCGAAGGGGCCCCAGTCCGGAGCGATCCCGCCGATGATGGTGTTGATGTCTCCCTTGTCGGCCGCAAAGAGCATGTAAGTCACCGCCCCTGGTGGGTAGTTCCGCGGCCCCTGCGGGCGTGCAGAGGTCAGGCCTCATTGTCGCCGACAATGACGCCCGCGCATGTCGACTTGGCGCCATTACTGGCGAGTTTCGTGCGTATGGTTACTCTGTGTATCACGGCAGGTCACGCCGGGCAATGAAGAGGGAGCGGAACCGGTGCTGTGGTTGCGGCGTTGACACTTTTCACGTCCGGGCAGGGTTTCTGACGTCCAGTCGAGTGAGTGGGTCGCGTCGATGCTCTCACGCCGTGTGCCGGTGCCGGTGCGAGCGTGTCCCCGTGCCGGTGCGGGTGCCTGTGCCGCTGCTTCGCGCCCGGGGTCGGGACAAGCGGGGCGATGCGGGACATCGTGTGCGGTGAACGAGGGTTTCACAGGAAAATCTCAGTGAAGTCGGGATCCGTTTCTCACCTTCTTGGGACACAGTGGGGCCTGATGAAGCGCACCTCAGGGATCCAGAGCCCCGCCCGTCACGTACGCCCGCGCGCCGCCACCCGGCACTACGCGCTGTTCGTCGGACTGGTGCTGATCGCCGTGACCTCGGCTTCCGTCGCGTCCGCCTCCGACGGGCCCGGACCCCTCGGGGTGACGGCGGTCACCACGGAATCCTCGCAGAGCGCGCGGATCGGTGCGCTGTTCGGCGCCGACAAGGCCGGCAGTCTCAACGGCAACCACTTCTGCACCGCCTCGGTCGTGCACAGCCCCAATCACAACCTCGTCCTCACCGCGGCGCACTGCCTGAGCGACGACACCGACCTGGTCTTCGCGCCGGGGTACCGGGACGGCAAGGCCCCGTACGGCGTCTGGACGGTCAAGAGGCGATTCCTGCCCGACGGGTGGTCCAAGGACCAGGACGAGGACAGCGACGTGGCGTTCGCGGTGATCTCCCCGCAGGGCGGCAGGAACATCGAGGACGTCGTCGGCGGCAACCGCTTCGTCAGCGGGGTGGCGACCGGGGCGACCGCGGTGACCGTCACCGGGTACCCCGACTCCCGCGAGGTGCCCATCACCTGTACCAACAGGCCGCGCTCGCACAGCCGCACCCAGCAGCGCATCGACTGCCCCGAGTTCACCGGCGGCACCAGCGGCAGCCCGTGGATCAACGGCGACCGGCAGGTGGTCGGTGTGCTCGGCGGACACGAGGAGGGCGGCTCCACGCCCGACACGTCCTACAGCGTCGTCTTCGGCGCCGAGGCGGCCGAGCTCTACAAGGACGCCGCGGCCGATCCGTGAGCGGTGATCCGCCACCTCTGGCCACTGGGCCGGCCTCGGTGACGCGAACCCGGCCACGGGCGCCCCGGCGAGGGGCCAGGATCCGTACGGTCATCCGAAAGCACGGCGCGCGCCCCTAAACTGTCCCGGGCGGACGGACTCCTGGGCGGCGAGGGGTGGTTGACGGTGCGTAAGGCATGGGTCGTGGCGATCGCCGCCGTCGGATCCGGGATCGCCTTCGTGATGCTGCTCGTCGTCGGCGTCTACGTCGTCGCCGGCAACATCGTGAACGGGGTGGGCGGCGGAGCCGTCGGACTCGCCAAGGGCGCGGTGCCGGCCGCCTACAAGACCCTCGTGCAGAAGTGGGGCAATCTGTGCCCCGCCCTCAACCCGGCTCTGCTCGCGGCGCAGTTGTACCAGGAGAGCGGGTTCAACCCGAACGCCAGGTCCGCGGCCGCGGCGGAGGGGATAGCGCAGTTCATCCCGGGGACCTGGGCCACGCACGGCCTCGACGGCAACGGCGACGGCAAGCGTGACGTCTGGGACCCCAACGACGCGATCCCGTCGGCCGCGTCCTACGACTGCGAGCTCGCGAAGTACGTGAAGGACGTGCCCGGCGACGTCTCGCACAACATGCTCGCGGCCTACAACGCGGGGGCGTACGCCGTCATAAAGTACGGGGGCGTGCCGCCGTACGCGGAGACCCAGAACTACGTGAAGACGATCACGACCCTGGAGAAGAGCTTCGCCGCCCCCGTCACCCGGGTCGATCCCTCGCGGCAGGCCGCCGGCGCGATTTCCTATGCGCAGGGCAAGTTGGGGACGCCCTATCTGTGGGGTGGGGACGGGACCGCCGACCAGGGGGGCCGGTTCGACTGCTCGGGGCTGACCAAGGCCGCGTACGAGAGTGTGGGGATCAGCCTGCCGCGGGTGGCCAACGACCAGTACAACGCGGGGCCGCATCCCAAGCGGGAGGAGCTGCTGCCGGGTGATCTGGTGTTCTTCTCCGACGATCCGACCGATTCGCGGGCCATTCGGCATGTGGGCATCTATGTCGGCGGTGGGTACATGATCGACGCGCCACGGCCGGGGGCCGTGATCCGGTTCGACCCGGTCGACACACCGGACTACTTCGGGGCCACCCGGGTCACCGAAGATGGCGCGAAAGCGCTCCCCACCTCGGTGTGAACCGAGCGTGAGCCCTCCCCCTGAGCTGCTACGACGAGTCTCTCTTCGATAACGTCTGCGTGATCATTCGGTGGAGCGTGGAACGTATCAAACGGGGTCGTGCGTTCCTGTTGACGTACAAGGACACGACGAAGGGGCCGCAGCACGATGGCTGGACTCGCCGAATCCGGGTCGAACCCCGACGTCGACCTGCTCTACGACATCAACGGCCTGGCCAAGGACGCACCGCACTGGTTCGACCGGGTCATGGAGTACGTCGGCGAGTACGGTCTGCTGCTCGCGATGGTGCTGCTGGTGGTGTGGTGCTGGTGGTCCGTGCGGCGGAGGGGCGGGGAGAACGCCGCCTCCTCGGTGGCCGCGCTGGTGTGGGCGCCGCTCGCGGCGGGGATCGCGGTGCTGGTGAACGTGCCGATCCGAGGGTTCGTGGAGCGGCCGCGGCCCTTCCGGGACCACCAGGGACTGGACGTCCTGGTGCCGGGGAAGACCGACTTCTCGTTCGTCAGCGACCACGCGACGCTCACCATGGCGATGGGGGTCGCGCTGTTCGTGGCCAACAGGCGGTTCGGGCTGGTGGGGATCGGGCTGGCGCTGCTCGAGGGGTTCTGCCGGGTGTACATGGGCGTGCACTATCCGACCGACGTGGTCGGCGGGTTCGCGCTCGGCACGGCGGTCGCGCTGCTGCTGTCGCCCGTCGCCATGGCGCTGCTCACGCCTGTGCTGAAGGCCGTGGAGGGCGCGCGGTGGGGCGGGTGGCTCGTTCGTGCCCGGCGGGCGGAGGCGGGCGCGGGCACGGTGCTCGCCGGGTCGCGGGGTGAGGAGCGGGCCGCCGCGGAGGAGCGGGACCTGGCCGCGTGAGCGTGCGGCCAGGGGCTGACGTGCGTGGAGTGCGCTGACCGCTACAGCCCCTGTGGGTAGGCGAAGAAACCGTCCGGGTCGTACTGCTGCTTCAGCTTCCTCAGGCGGGGTGCGGCGTCGCCGTAGTAGGCCGAGCGCCAGTTCGTCAGGGTGGGGTCGGTGTAGTTCTGGTAGGCCGCGCCGGAGGCGTACGGCCTCATCGCGGTGTGGGCCGCGGTGAGCCAGGACTGGGCCGTCGTGCCCACCGTGCCGGGAGTCCAGGACACTATGTACTGGGCGAGCATGCGTGAGCGGCGGTGGACGAAGGCCGTCGCCGTGGGGGAGACACGGTTGACCGCTCCGCCGAGTGCGGTGAGCGCGACGCTGCCCGCGCCGCCCCGCACCGACCGCACCTGGGACAGCAGCGTCTGGATGCCGGCCGCGGAGATCGAGCGGTCGAAGAAGTCCGAACGGGCCGCGTAGGTCTCGCGGCCGAGGCTGCCCTGCGGGGAGCGGCCGGGTGTCGGGCCGGGCAGGTGGCACTGGGGCTCGGTGGGGAAGGACGAGCAGCCGGCATAGGCCTCCATGGCGCCCTCGTACGAGTGACGGTTCAGCGAGACGCTGGAGGCGCGTGCGCCGATCCCGGCGGCCAGGCGGTCCACCGCGTTCTGCAGCTCGCCGTACGTCCCGAGGGAGAAGGCGGCCACGGACACCCTCGGCGCGCCGCCCGGTGTGTTCTCCAGGTGCAGGGAGGACCAGATCTCGTCCGGCTGGTCAGGACCCCATTCCTGCCAGGCCTTCACCACCGCTGCCGCCTTCGCCCACGGCCAGATCATGTAGGCGGACACCGCCTGGGGCGCGGGGTGGGTGCGGAACCGGAGTTCGGTGACGACGCCGAAGTTGCCGTTGCCGGCGCCGCGCAGCGCCCAGAAGAGGTCCTTGTTCTCGGTGGCGTTGACGGTCAGTTGCCTGCCGTCCGCCGTGACGACGGTGGCCTCGGTCAGGCTGTCGCAGGTCAGACCGTAGGCCCGGGAGGTGACTCCGTGGCCGCCGCCCAGCACCAGGCCGGAGACGCCGACCGTCGGGCAGGAGCCGGCGGGTATCGTCACGCCCTTCGCGGCGAGCGCCCGGTAGACGTCGATGAGTTTCGCGCCGGCCCCGACCACCGCCGAAGTGCCGCTCGCCCTGACCCGGTCGAGCCGGGAGACGTCGAGGATCAGGCGGCCGTCGCCGGAGGACCAGCCGGCGTAGGAGTGGCCGCCGTTGCGGATGGCCACGCCCAGGCGGTGGGCGCGGGCGTAGGAGAGGGTCGTGCGGATGTCGTCGGCGTGGGCGACGTAGGCGACGGCGGCGGGCTGCAGGCCGTCGAAGCGGGTGTTGTAGAGCTGGTGGGCGGTGGTCCAGTGGGCGTCGCCGGGGCGGAACAGGGTGCCGTCCAGGGTGTGGGCGAGCGCGGTCCAGTCGGCCGCGGACGCGGCACCGGTGGCGCGCAGTCCTGCGGCTGGGGATGCCTTGCCCGGGGACGGGGAGGCCGCCGTGGCGGCGGTGCCCGCCGCCCCCGCCGACGATCCCTTGCCGCCACCGCTGCACGCGGCCGTGGCCAGCGTGGTCACCGCGACCGCGCCGCCCCCTATGAACGCCCGCCGTTCCATGTCTGTGCCTCCTGTCGGCTCCCGTGGACCGAGACGACCGCTCGGCCCGGGCGGGTTCCCGGCAGCCTGAACGGGCCGCCGGGGCACGGGCGTCGGAACCTCCGCGTGCCCTCCCCGTGAGCATTCCGTTACCTCACCGCACCGTCGGCAGGGGTTCACCCCTCGTTCACTTCCGGCAATCGGCGGCTTCACCTGTTCTGCCTAATTTCGGCCTTACCCGGTGCTGATGCGCGCATCTTGCCGCATCGGTGTCAGCCACACTTCGCACGCCGCCGATCAGGACGGCGGCTCCTGGAAGGAACTCCCTCAAGTGAAGCTTCAGCGCAAGACCCGGCGGGCACTCGCTCTCGGCGCTCTCGCCGTCTCGGGCGCCCTGGCCATCACGGCGTGCGGCTCCGACAACAACAGCGGCAAGGACAGCAACGGGGGCAGCTCGTCCGCCGCCGCCGCTCCCGGCGCGGCCAAGTGCGACAGCGCCAAGGGTCAGCTGCAGGCGTCCGGTTCGTCGGCGCAGAAGAACGCGATCGACGCCTGGGTCAAGCAGTACAGCCAGGACTGCAAGGACGTGCAGATCAACTACAACCCGACCGGTTCGGGCGCCGGTATCACCGCCTTCCTGCAGGGCCAGACCGCGTTCGCCGGTTCGGACTCCCCGCTGAAGCCGGAGGAGGTCGCCCAGTCCAAGAAGGTGTGCTCCGGCGGCCAGGCGATCGACCTGCCCATGGTCGGTGGCCCCATCGCGATCGGCTTCAACGTGCCGGGCGTGGACAGCCTGACCCTCGACCCGGCCACCCTCGCCAAGATCTTCAACGGCAAGATCACCAACTGGAACGACGCGGCGATCAAGAAGCTGAACCCCAGCGCCAAGCTGCCCGACCTGAAGATCCAGGCGTTCCACCGCTCCGACGAGTCCGGCACCACGGACAACTTCACCAAGTACCTGATCGCCACCGCCAAGAGCGACTGGCCGTACTCGGGCGGCAAGGCCTGGCAGGCCAAGGGCGGCCAGTCCGCGCAGGGCTCCTCCGGCCTCGCCCAGCAGGTCAAGCAGACCGCCGGCGCGATCTCCTACTTCGAGCTCTCCTACGCCGCCGACGGCATCAAGACCGTCGACCTGAAGACCGGCGCCGCCACCCCGGCCAAGGCCACCGTCGAGAACGCCACCAAGGCCATCGCCTCGGCGCAGGTCGTCGGCACCGGCCAGGACATGGCGCTGAAGCTCAACTACGAGCCGAAGGAGGACGGCGCCTACCCGCTCACCCTGGTCACCTACGAGATCGCGTGTGACAAGGGCAACAAGGCCGACACCCTGCCGGCCGTGAAGTCCTTCCTGTCCTACATCGCCTCCGAGGACGGCCAGAAGCAGCTGACCGGCGCCTCCTACGCGCCGATCCCCGACGCGATCATCACCAAGGTCCGCTCCACCATCTCGGGCCTGAGCTGATCTGAGCGTGCGGCCGGGTCCCGCCACCGAGCGGGACCCGGGCCGCACCGTCCGGTGCACCGCCGCCAGGAGCCCGTACACCGCGTACGGCTCCGCAGACCGGAGAACCCGATGGACACATCCACACAGCAATCCGACGCAGCTCCGCCTCACACCGCCCAGGGGCCGGCCGCGCACAAGCGCGCCGTCCGTGGCGCCGGCCGCCCCGGTGACCGCATCTTCCTGGGCCTCTCCCGTGGGTCGGGCATCCTGCTGCTGGTGATCATGGCCGCGATCGCGGTCTTCCTCACCTACCGTGCCGCCCTCGCCATAAGCAAGGACGACGGCAACTTCCTGACCACCTTCGAGTGGAACACCAGCCTGCTGCCGCCCCAGTTCGGCATCGCCGTGCTGGCCTTCGGCACGGTCGTCTCGTCGATCGTCGCCATGGCCCTCGCGGTCCCGGTCGCGGTCGGCATCGCGCTGTTCCTCACGCACTACGCCCCGCGCAAGCTCAGCGGCCCCATCGCCTACGTGATCGACCTGCTGGCCGCCGTGCCGTCGATCGTCTACGGCCTGTGGGGTGCCCTGGTCCTCGTACCGCACCTGAACGGCCTGTACGGCTGGCTCGACGAGTACTTCGGCTGGACCGGCATCCTGTCCTGGCAGGGCGGCGCCCCGCGGTCGCTGCTCACCGTGGGCATCCTGCTGGCGATCATGATCCTGCCGATCATCACCAACGTCAGCCGCGAGGTCTTCCGCCAGGTCCCGCGCATGCACGAGGAGGCCGCGCTGGCCCTCGGCGCCACGCGCTGGGAGGTCATCCGCATGTCGGTGCTGCCCTTCGGCCGCTCCGGTGTGATCTCCGCCTCGATGCTCGGCCTCGGCCGGGCGCTCGGCGAGACGATGGCCGTCGCCACGGTGCTCTCCCCGACCTTCGACATCAAGGCCAGCCTGCTGGACCCGGGTGGCGGCACCTTCGCCCAGAACATCGCGAGCAAGTTCAACGAGGCCACCGAGTTCGGCCAGGACGCGCTGATCGCCTCCGGTCTCGTGCTGTTCGTGATCACCCTGTTGGTCAACGGCGCGGCCCGCATGATCATCAACCGCCGCAAGGAGTACTCGGGGGCCAACGCATGAGCACGCCAGCCGTCACCGACAAGCGCGCCGGCTCGCTGCGCGGCGCCAGCCTTCCGAAGTGGTTCCCGCTCGCCGTCGTCGCGGGGTCCGTGGCCGCGGCCGTGGCCATCGGCCTGGGCGCCGGGCTGGACAGCAAGGTGCAGTGGGGCCTGATCGCAGCGGTCCTCGCCGTCCTCGTCACCTACGGCGTCGCGGCCCGGGTCGAGGGCCGCCGGCAGGCCAAGGACCGCATCGCCACCAGCCTGGTCTGGGTCTGCTTCCTCGTCGCCGTCGTCCCGCTGGCCTCCCTGATCTGGGCCACCGCCAAGCGCGGTGTGAAGGTCTTCGACGGTTACTTCCTCAGTCACTCCATGGCCGGTGTCGCCGACACCGAGCCGGGCGGCGGCATCTACCACGCGCTGCTCGGCACCCTGGAGCAGGTGGGCCTCGCCACCCTGATCGCCGTGCCCATCGGTGTGCTCACCGCGATCTACCTGGTCGAGTACGGACGGGGCCGGCTCGCCAAGGCCGTCACCTTCTTCGTCGACGTGATGACCGGCATCCCCTCGATCGTCGCCGGCCTCTTCGTCCTCAGTTTCTGGATCCTGATCCTCAAGATGGGCTACTCCGGCTTCGCCGGTTCGCTCGCCCTGGCGATCCTGATGATGCCCGTGGTGGTCCGCTCCACCGAGGAGATGCTCAAGCTCGTTCCCAACGAGCTGCGCGAGGCCTCCCTGGCGCTGGGCGTCCCGAAGTGGCGCACCATCCTCAAGGTGGTCCTGCCGACGTCCATCGGCGGCATCGCCACGGGTGTGATGCTCTCCATCGCGCGCATCACCGGTGAGACCGCTCCCGTCCTGCTGCTGGTCTGGGGTACGAACTTCATCAACTCCAACCCCTTCAAGGACCCGCAGGCCTCGCTGCCGCTGTACATCTACCAGCAGTACGCGAACAGCTCGGGCTCCGGCGCGGCGTACGACCGCGCCTGGGCGGCGGCTCTCACCCTCATCGCCTTCGTGATGATCCTCAACCTGGTGGCCCGCGGCATCGCCCGCTGGAAGGCACCCAAGACCGGTCGCTGAGGCATTGATGCGCGGCTACCGCCGCGCGGCGGCCAACAGCGACTGAGACGACTGGAAGTGAAGAAGTAGTCATGGCCAAGCGAATCGACGTGAGCGGGCTCACCGCCTACTACGGCTCCCACAAGGCGATCGAGGACATCTCGATGACGGTCGAGCCGCGTTCGGTGACGGCCTTCATCGGGCCGTCCGGCTGCGGCAAGTCGACGTTCCTGCGCACCCTGAACCGGATGCACGAGGTCACCCCGGGCGGCCGGGTCGAGGGCAAGGTGATGCTGGACTCCGAGGACCTCTACGGCGCCGGGATCGACCCGGTCTCCGTCCGCCGCGAGGTGGGCATGGTCTTCCAGCGGCCGAACCCGTTCCCCACCATGTCGATCTTCGACAACGTGGCGGCGGGTCTGCGCCTGAACGGCAACTACAAGAAGAGCCAGCTGAACGACATCGTCGAGAAGTCGCTCAAGGGCGCGAACCTCTGGAACGAGGTCAAGGACCGCCTGAACAAGCCGGGCTCGGGTCTCTCGGGCGGTCAGCAGCAGCGGCTGTGCATCGCCCGTGCGATCGCCGTCGAGCCGAAGGTGCTGCTCATGGACGAGCCCTGCTCCGCCCTGGACCCGATCTCGACCCTCGCCATCGAGGACCTGATCGGCGAGCTGAAGGAACGCTTCACGATCGTCATCGTGACGCACAACATGCAGCAGGCGGCGCGCGTCTCGGACCGTACGGCGTTCTTCAACCTGGCGGCCGTCGGGCAGCCCGGCCGGCTGATCGAGATCGACGACACCGAGCGGATCTTCTCCAACCCCTCCGTCCAGGCGACCGAGGACTACATCTCCGGCCGCTTCGGCTGATCCCGGACCCCTCGCGGTGCTGCATGGCGGTGCCACCGTGAGGATGCGGAAAGGCCCGCCCCTGGCTCCCGGGGGCGGGCCCTACGCATTGTGGCCGGGCGATCCCCGGCCGGGCGCTCCTACAGGAACGCCAGGTTGATCAGCCAGAAGACGAAGGCCGAGACGAGCGCGGCGGCCGGCATGGTGATGAACCAGCCCAGGACGATGTTCTTCGCCACGCCCCAGCGGACGGCGTTCACCCGCTTCGTCGCGCCCACACCCATGATCGCCGAGGTGATGACGTGGGTGGTGGAGATCGGGGCCTTGAAGAGGAAGGCCGTGCCGAACATGATCGACGCGCCGGTCGCCTCGGCCGCGAACCCCTGCGGCGGGTCCAGCTCGATGATCTTGCGGCCCAGGGTGCGCATGATGCGCCAGCCACCGGCGTAGGTGCCGAGCGACAGCATCAGCGCGGAGATCAGCTTCACCCACACCGGGATCGGGTCGCCGTAGGTCTCGACGCCGCCGATGACCAGCGCCATCACCACCACACCCATGGTCTTCTGGGCGTCCTGCAAGCCGTGTCCGAGCGCCATGCCGGCCGCCGACACCGTCTGCGCGATACGGAAGCCGCGCTTGGCCTTGTGCGGGTTGGTGCGGCGGAATATCCACATGATCAAGGTCATGACCAGGTAGCCGACGATCAGGCCGACCACCGGGGACAGGAACATCGGGGTGACGACCTTGTCCAGGACGCCGTTCCAGTGCACTGCCGTACCGCCCGCCAGGGCCGCGCCGACCAGGCCGCCGAACAGGGCGTGCGAGGAGGACGAGGGCAGGCCGAAGTACCAGGTGACCAGGTTCCAGACGATGGCGCCGAGCAGCGCCGCGAAGAGGATCCCCATCCCCTTGTTGCCGGTGGGGGTCTCGATCAGGCCCTCACTGACGGTCTTGGCGACCCCGCTGCCCAGGAAGGCGCCGGCGAGGTTCATCACCGCGGCCATCGCCAGCGCGGCCCGCGGGGTCAGGGCGCGGGTCGAGACGGAGGTGGCGATGGCGTTGGCGGAGTCGTGGAAGCCGTTGGTATAGGCGAAGCCGAGGGCGACCAGGATGGTCAGAGTCAGAACGAAGGTGTCCATGGACGCCTCAGGACTCCTTGACCGCGATGGTCTCCACCGTGTTCGCCACGTGCTCGAAGGCGTCCGCCGCCTCCTCCAGTACGTCCACGATCTGCTTGAGCTTGAGCACTTCGATCGCGTCGTACTTGCCGTTGAACAGGTGGGCGAGGAGCTTGCGGTGGATCTGGTCCGCCTGGTTCTCCAGGCGGTTCACCTCGATCCAGTACTCGGTGAGGTTGTCCATGGTCCGCAGGTGCGGCATGGCCTCTGCCGTGAGCTCGGCCGCCCGCGCCAGCACCTCGATCTGCTGCTCGACGCCCTTGGGCAGTTCCTCTACGTTGTAGAGGACGACCAGGTCGACGGCCTCCTCCATGAAGTCCATGATGTCGTCGAGGGACGACGCGAGGGAGTAGATGTCCTCGCGGTCGAAGGGCGTGATGAACGAGGAGTTCAGCTGGTGGAAGATCGCATGCGTGGCGTCGTCACCGGCGTGTTCCGCGGCCCGCATACGCTCTGCGATCTCGGCCCGGGCGGAAGCGTCCGCCCCGAGCAGTTCCATCAGGAGTTTCGAGCCGGTGACGATGTTGTCCGCGGACGCGGCGAACATGTCGTAGAAGCTCGTCTCCCTGGGGGTCAGACGAAAGCGCACGTGGGGTCCTCGGGGTGCTTCGGTTTCGGTCAGGGTGATGCTAAGCGCATCATCCGGCCACGGCTAAGGGGCCGTCCCCCAGTGTCGCCCATCAGCCACTGTGCTCGTCACGGGGGCATGGCAAGCCTCGCATACCCCGGAAAATTCGTTACGATATACCCGCCAGGGGTATGTCTACGCGAATCTCCTGGATCTTCTGAATCCCACCCGAGCGGGAGGACGCGATGACGACCACCGAGGCCGGCGCAGCGGCGCCCTCCGAGAACACCGTGGAGCAGAACGCCGGCGGCGAGCCGGCGGGGCATGAGCACGCCACACACGGCTACCACAAGCAGAAGGACGAGCACCTCAAGCGGCTGCGCCGGATCGAGGGCCAGATCCGCGGGCTGCAGCGGATGGTCGACGAGGACGTCTACTGCATCGACATACTCACCCAGGTGTCCGCCTCCACCAAGGCGCTGCAGTCCTTCGCCCTGCAGCTGCTGGAGGAACACCTGCGGCACTGCGTGGCCGACGCGGCCGTCAAGGGCGGCTCCGAGATCGACGCGAAGGTCGAGGAGGCCACCAAGGCGATCGGACGGCTGCTGCGGACGTGACCGCATGACCACGTGACGTGCACGGGCGGCAGGGGCCGCCGCTCACTCGTCGGTGCCGGTGCGGCGTTCCTCGGCCACTCTCAGCACCTCGTCGATGCTCTCCAGACTGAGCCGCTCCCGGGCCGCCGAGGCGGCGATGATCAGCTCTCCGCACAGCTCGATCTCGGCGAGGGCCACGTGGTCCTGAACCGCCGTACCGACCGGAGCCACGTGCGTCACCCCTTCTCTGTCGTCGCCGGCTTCCTAGAGTAGGGAGCCGTCCACGGACCGCGCATGGCACGGAAGGGCTAGTCCGCCGGTCATTTCCGGCCCCTCGGCCCCGGCAGCCTCGGCTCCGGGTGATCGACTACTCGGCGATCCGGCCGGAGTAGATGTCCTTCGACTGCGGCAGCGTCACGTTCACCGGGGTGCCGAAGGCGTACAGCAGGGTCGTGGAGAAGACGTCCACCGTCTTCTTGCCGTGTCCGCCGACGAAGCTGAAGCTCTGCCGGAGCTTGCGGACGCGGCCCTGGTCGTCGAGGTAGACGTCGAACGGGACGTCGGCCGTGGCGAACCCTTTCGCCGCCGCCTTCAGCGCGGTACTCAGCGCCGCCTCGCCGGTCGCCGAGACGTTCTTCGCGGCCAGCGCCAGATCGGCGGTGCCCCTGAAGTGGCGTACCGCGACACCGGCCACCTGCGTCCGGCCCACGAACGTCGCCGTGCGCGTCCCGCGCAGCACCTCGGCGGCGGCGAACGGGTCGGTGGCGCCGCCGGTGACCAGGTTGCCGTCGGAGAGCGTCGCCGTCTCCACCCGCACCCACTTGTCGGCGGGCACGCCCGCCCCCCGGTTCTTCATGAACAGCGCGCCCGGGGCGAGCAGTTCGGTGATCGGCTGATGCTCGGGGGCCCCGGTCGGGTCCTGCGGCAGCACCAGCGTCAGCCGCCCGAGCTGCCGGCGGAAGTCGTAGACCCCCTCGCCGCGGATCGTCACGCGGGTTCCGCCCGCGGCCATCTCCATCGCCGTGCGGGCCTGGGAACTGCCCGCGGCGAGCAGCGCCTCGGGGGCCTGGCGCACGGTCCGCACCGGGTCATGGGCGGCGCGCGAGTCCTCGGCGGCCACGCCGCCGCCGGAGCACGCCGTGGCACACGCGCAGACCAACAGCCCCGCCGCGAGCGCCGTCCCGCCCGTCTGCCGCCGCTGCCGCTCCGCCATCGCCTGCCTACCCCCAGCCGCTACGTCCGTCACGGGCTCCGTGTCCTCCGGTTCAACGACGAGTGCCTAGGCCCGTCACGCGCCGGGGCGGCACTCACAGGAAGCCGCAACCGGTTGTTCACCTGGTGTGGGTAGCGTGGTCGGCGTGGCGCTACGAGAAGGGCTCGGCCCTGCGCAGGAGAACCGGCAGCACCCGGAACACCACACGACGACCGTCGAGCAGGGCCGTTTCTGCCTGGCCCGGTGCAGCTGCGGCTGGCGCGGCCCCGCCCGCCGGGCGCGCAGCCTGGCCCGCACGGACGCGGAGGGGCACGCGAGGGACGTCCGACAGCCCTGAAGGGTGTCGCGGACGGCCGGGATCAGGTGAGGCGCAGGGCGGTCAGCAGTTCGTCGACGAGTTCGCGGTCACGGAACTGGGTCAGCCGTTCGCGGGCGGCGGCGGGCGACAGCCAACGGAGCCGGTCCACCTCCTTGTTGGGGGTGAAACGGCCCGCCGCGGCCTCGGCCGCCCAGTACCGCACCTGCTTGGGACGCCCGCCCGCCACGTAGGCGACGGAACTCAGCTCCACGCCGGGAACGGCCGTGAACCCCGTCTCCTCCGCCACCTCCCGCAGCGCGCCCGCGAGCGGGTCCTCGCCGGACTTGAGCTTCCCCTTGGGCCAGGACCAGTCGTCGTACTTCGGCCGGTGCACCACGCACAGCTCGAGGGCGCCGGAGGGCGGCAGGCGGCGCCACAGAATGCAGCCGGCCGCCCGGACGACGGTGTCCTTCCTCCTCTTCGTACCCGGCACCGGGGCTCACCGTCTCCTCAGTTCGCGCCGATCGCCTGCATCTGCCACGCCTGCTGGAAGGCGAACCTGGCCGCCTCCACCTCGTGCCGCTGATCCGCGTGGAGCACGCCGAGCGCGTACGCCGTCGCCGGGGCGATGCGCGGCGTCCGGGCGGCCGCGGCCGCGGCGGCCGCCGCCTCCGAGGCGTCGCGGTGCCGGTCGAGGGCCCGGCCGGCCGCCGGCAGCCGTACGTCCACGGCGGCGCCGTCCAGGTCGGCGCCCCGCAGTGCCTCGCCGGCGTACCGGTGCAGGCGCAGCAGCAGGCGGACCTGGTGCCAGGGGGCGTCCTGCGGGTGCGGGGACGGGTCCGGGGACAGGCCGTGGACCAGCGCGGCCGCGTTGTACGGGCTGCCCGCGGTGACGAGGGGGAGCGCGGCGACCGCGTCCGTCAGGCGTTCCTCGGCCGCGGTGGCGAGAGGGCGTGGGTCCATGGTGCGCGCGCCGGGGCTGAGGGGCACGTCGCTGGCGAGGACGGCGACCTTGTCGGCGACGGCGTGGAAGCGGCTCGATCCGAGGGCCTGGAGGGCTGTCGAGTGCGCTCGGGTACGGGCGAGGGTGAGCTGCCGGTCGAGGAGGGCGCCGGCTTTCGCCGCACCCACGGTGAGATTGCCCCGGTCCGGCGCGGGCGGGCGGGGCAGGGTGCCGGCGGTGCCCAGGTCCGCCAGGTCGGCCACGCCGGCGGCCTTGTCGGCCTGTGGCGACAGCCGGTGCAGTGCCAGCAACAGCCTCTCCAGACGGGCCTGGTAGGCGTGTTCACGGGCCAACGTGCCCGAGAGCCAGGCCAGTTCCGGGCGCAGCTCCTCCGCCCAGCTCTCGTCCAGCAGGGGACGGAAGGTGTGCAGGCTGCCGCTGATGCGGCGGGCCGAGCGGCGCAGGGCCCGTGCCGCGTCGACGGACTCCGCGCTGCCGTTCGCGGCACCGCCACCGGTCTCCCGGTGCAGGCGCAGGGCCCGGAGGAACTCCGTCGCCTGCGCCCGCAGATAGCCCGCGAGGGCGTCCACGGTGGGGGCGCCGTCCTGCTCGATGAGCGCGGGGGACGGCCCGGCGGCCGTGGGGTCCGTCGGGTCAAGGTGTTGCTGTGCCACGCCGGCGCCTCCGGGCGTCTATGAGCATCTCCTGAACGTTGCGCAGGGGTTGGCCGTCCGAGTCGGTCGCGTGCCGGGTCCACTCGCCGTCCGGGCCGAGGTGCCAGGAGGAGGTGGTGTCGGACATGCCGGTCTCCAGGAGCCGGTTGAGCGCGGCTCGGTGGCCCGGGTCGGTGACCCGGACCAGGGCCTCGATACGGCGGTCGAGGTTGCGGTGCATCATGTCGGCGCTGCCGATCCACACCTCGGGCTCGCCGCCGTTGCCGAAGGCGAAGACACGCGAGTGTTCCAGGAAGCGGCCGAGGATCGAGCGGACGCGGATGTTCTCCGACAGGCCCGGCACGCCGGGGCGCAGCGCGCAGATGCCGCGCACCCACACGTCGACCGGGACGCCGGCCTGGGACGCGCCGTAGAGGGCGTCGACGACCGCCTCGTCGACCATCGAGTTGACCTTGATGCGGATGGAGGCGGGCCGTCCGGCGCGGTGGTGCTGGATCTCCTTGTTGATCCGCGAGATCAGGCCGTCCCGCAGGGACTTGGGCGCGACGAGCAGCCGGCGGTAGGTCTCGCGGCGGGAGTAGCCGGACAGGCGGTTGAACAGGTCGGAGAGGTCCGCGCCGACCTGGGGGTCCGCGGTGAGCAGTCCGAGGTCCTCGTACAGGCGTGCGGTCTTGGGGTGGTAGTTGCCGGTGCCCACGTGGCTGTAGCGCCGCAGCGTGTCGTCGCCCTCCTGGCGGACCACCAGGGACAGCTTGCAGTGGGTCTTCAGGCCGACGAGGCCGTAGACGACATGGCAGCCGGCCTCCTCCAGCTTGCGCGCCCACTTGATGTTGGCGTGCTCGTCGAAGCGGGCCTTGATCTCCACCAGCACCAGGACCTGCTTGCCGGACTCGGCGGCGTCGATGAGCGCGTCGACTATGGGGGAGTCGCCCGAGGTGCGGTACAGGGTCTGCTTGATCGCGAGGACGTCCGGGTCCTGCGCCGCCTGCTCCAGGAAGGCCTGGACGGAGGTGGAGAAGGAGTCGTACGGGTGGTGCAGGAGCACGTCCCGCTGCCGCAGGGCCGCGAAGATGTCGGGCGCGGACGCCGACTCGACCTCGGCGAGGTCACGGTGGGTGCCGGCGACGAACTTGGGGTACTTCAGCTCGGGCCGGTCGAGGCTGTGGATGCGGAAGAGACCGGTCAGGTCGAGCGGACCGGGCAGCGGGTACACCTCGGCCTCGCTGATCTTCAGCTCCCGGACCAGGAGGTCGAGCACCTCGCGGTCGATGGACTCCTCGACCTCCAGGCGCACCGGCGGCCCGAAGCGGCGCCGCATGAGCTCCTTCTCCAGGGCCTGGAGGAGGTTCTCGGCGTCGTCCTCCTCCACCTCCAGGTCCTCGTTGCGGGTGAGCCGGAAGGTGTGGTGCTCCAGGACCTCCATGCCCGGGAACAGCTCCTCCAGGTGCGCGGCGATGACGTCCTCGAGGGGGACGTAGCGGCCCGGGGAGCTCTCCAGGAAGCGGGACAGCAGCGGCGGCACCTTGACGCGCGCGAAGTGACGGTGGCCGGTGACCGGGTTGCGTACGACGACGGCCAGGTTCAGGGAGAGGCCGGAGATGTACGGGAAGGGGTGCGCCGGGTCGACCGCCAGCGGGGTCAGCACGGGGAAGATGCGGTGCCGGAAGAGGGTGAACAGGCGGGCCTGTTCCTTCTCCGTCAGCTCGGTCCAGCGGACCAGGTGGATGCCCTCCTCCGCCAGGGCGGGCGCGACGTCCTCGTGGTAGCAGGCGGCGTGCCGGGCCATGAGCTCGCGCGAGCGGGCCCAGATCATCTCCAGCACTTCGCGCGGCTGCAGACCGGAGGCCGAGCGGGTCGCGACCCCGGTGGCGATACGGCGCTTGAGGCCGGCCACCCGGACCATGAAGAACTCGTCCAGGTTGCTGGCGAAGATCGCGAGGAAGTTCGCCCGCTCCAGCAGGGGCGTGTTCGGGTCCTCGGCGAGTTCCAGGACCCGCTCGTTGAAGGCGAGCCAGCTGCGCTCCCGATCGAGGAAGCGGCCCTGCGGCAGCTGCTCGTCCTCGGCGGCCGACTCCTCGTAGACGTCGAGGTCGGCGTCGAGATCAGGGTCCAGATCGGACACCGCCGCCGCCACGGTGTGCGGGCGGTGGGCGGCGATGGAGCCCACGGAGGGCTGAAGGTGCGGGACCTGCGCTGCTGCCTGGGTGTCTGGCTGGCTCATGAACCCATTCTTCCGCGCTGCGGGGAAGACAGGCGCGTCGGAAAGCGCGGGCGGGAGCACGACTGCGGACCCCTCGGGGGGCGGCGGAGGCTCTGGCACGGCGGGCTTCATTGATCGAGCGTCGCAAGGCTCTCTGAATCGCCGGTTACGGAGACATGACGTGCGGGATAGCGGGGGGCGGCCCGCAGGGATCCGGGGCCCGCCCGGGCCCCGCGTCACTGTACGTCACCGGCTGTAGGCCTCGACGGCCGCCTTCGCCGCCTGCGCCGCATCGGGTGGCGGCGCACGTGACGTCTCCGTGCGGTACGTGCGCGTCACGTCTCCGTGCGGTACATGAGGTCCGTCTCGTACGTGGTGAAACCGAGCCGCTCGTAGACCGACACCGCCGCCTTGTTGTCGGCGTCGACGTAGAGCATCGCGGTGGGCAGGCCCTGTGCGGCCAGGTGGCGCAGGCCGGTCAGCGTGAGGGTTTTGCCGAGGCCGCTGCCCTGCGCCTCGGGGCGGACGCCGAGGACGTACACCTCGCCGAGCCCCTCCTCCGCGTGGACCTTGGTCCAGTGGAAGCCGACCAGCCGGCCCTCGCGCTCGGCCAGGAAGAACCCGCGCGGGTCGAACCAGGGCTCCGCCTTGCGGGCGTCGAGGTCATGCTGGGTGAGGGAGCCCTGCTCGGGGTGGTGGGCGAACGCCTCCGCGTTCACGGTGAGCCACGCGGCGTCGTCCTGGCCGGGGACGAAGGTCCGCACCGTCACGCCCTCGGGCAGCGCCGGCTCCGGCAGGTCCAGGCCGGCGAGCGGGCGCCGCATCTGCCGCAGCTCGCGGAACAGGGTCAGCCCGAGCACCTGCGACAGGTGCCGGGCGGCGGAGTGACCGCCGTGCGCCCACACCCGCAACCGCTTGCCCGAGGCGGCAAGCAGCGCCGACCCGAGCGCCCGCCCGTGCCCGTGACCGCGGTGCGCGGGATGGACGACCAGCTCGGCGGCGGGCGCCTCCACGGGGTCGGTGTCCTCCAGCTGCGCGTAGCCGACCAGCTCGCCGTCGACGCTCAGCAGCAGATGGGAGACCCCTTCCCGGGCGCCGCCGCGCAGTTGCAGCCGGCCCTGCTCGGACACCGCCTGCTGACCGTCGGTGCGGGCGGCTTCCGCCAGCAGGTCCAGCACGGCTTCGACCTGGTCGGGGGAGAGCGCGGAGACGGACGCCAGGGAGCGGGCGATCGGTGCGGTGTCGTCGCTGGTCATGCGTCTGAGACTACAGAGGAGTCCCGGACCGGGTGGCCGGCTCGCACCGGCTCACGGCAGTTCCGGCGGCGGAGTGGGTGCCCCGGGCAGCCGTACGGTCGCCACCGTGCCGCCGCCCTCGGCCGGGGCGAGGGTGACCTCGCCGCCGGACTGCTGGATCGTGCGGGCGACGATGGACAGGCCCAGGCCCGACCCGGGCAGGGCGCGGGCGCTCGGGGAGCGCCAGAAACGGTCGAAGACGTGGGGGAGCTCGTCGGCGGGGATGCCGGGGCCGTGGTCGCGGACCGTGAGGACACCGTCCGCCAGCCACACCTCGACCGTGCCGCCCTCGGGACTGAACTTGATCGCGTTGTCCAGGATGTTGACGACGGCGCGCTCGGCGGCCGCCGGTTCCGCCCGCACGTACCAGGGGTCCAGGTCGGCCGTGATGGTCAGCTCCGGGCCGCGCAGCCGGGCACGGCGCAGTGCCGCGTCCACGGTGTCGTGGAACGCGATCACCTGGACCCGCTCGCCCCGCTGGCCCTCCGAGCGGGACAGCTCCTGCAGGTCGCCGATCAGTGACGCCAGTTCCGTCATCTGCGCCTTGACCGAGGCCAGCAGCTCCTTGCGGTCGGCCTCCGGGAGCGGGCGGCCGGTCTCCTCGCTGCGGGAGAGGAGCTCGATGTTCGTACGCAGGGAGGTCAGCGGGGTGCGCAGCTCGTGGCCCGCGTCCGCGATCAGCTGCTGCTGCAGGTCGCGTGAGCTGGCCAGGGCCGACGTCATCGAGTTGAAGGAGCGGGACAGGCGGGCGATCTCGTCCTCGCTGTCGTCCGCCACGGGGATGCGGATGGTCAGGTCCTCGGTGCGGGCCACGTGCTCGACGGCCTCGGTGAGCTTGTCGACAGGGCGCAGACCGGCGCGGGCGACCGCGAGACCGGCGGCCCCGGCGCCGACGACTCCTATGCCGCCGACGAGCAGGAGCAGCAGGGCCAGGTCGCTGAGCGTGTTCTCGGTGTCCTTCAGGGAGAGACCGAGCATGAAGGCGATGCCCGGGTAGGCGTCGGCGTTGGGGCCGGGGCCGGTCGGGACGGCGACGAGCATGACGCGAACGTCGTTCCCCTCCGTGTCGGTGGTGGTGTGGAAGGTGCGTTCGCGCAGATACGGCGCCGCGGCCACCTTCTTGTCCAGGTCCTTGACCTTGATCACTCCGGGCGACCTGGGCTCCACGCAGTACTTGCCCTGCGAGGTCACCAACTGCACGTAGAGGTACGAGCGTTGCACATCGCCCGCCGAGTCGTTCGGCGCCTGCGCGCAGTTGGCGGCCAGATCGGTCGCCGTACCGGCGGTCACCCTGCCGTAACTCGCGAGCCGGGTGTCGACCGCGTCGTACAGCTTGCCCTGCACGAAGAACCAGCAGGCGACGGAGACCGCCGCCACCGCGAACGCCACCGCCGCCGCCACCAGCAGCGCCAGTCGCGAGCGGATCGGCAGCGACCGGAACCGGCGCGTCACCTGGTTCACTCCGCGCCGCCCTGCCGCAGGACGTACCCCACCCCGCGCACCGTGTGCACGAGGCGAGGCTCGCCGCCCGCCTCGGTCTTGCGGCGCAGGTACATCACGTAGACGTCGAGCGAGTTCGAGGACGGCTCGAAGTCGAAGCCCCAGACCGCCTTCAGGATCTGCTCACGGGTGAGCACCTGGCGCGGATGGGCCATGAACATCTCCAGCAGCGTGAACTCCGTGCGGGTCAGCTCCACCGGGCGTCCGCCGCGCGTGACCTCCCGGGTGGCCAGGTCCATGCGCAGGTCGGCGAAGGTGAGCACATCGCCCTCGTCGGCCGCGCCCGCCACGGCCGCCGCGTAGGAGCTGCGGCGCAGCAGGGCGCGGATACGGGCGAACAGCTCGTCCAGTTCGAACGGCTTGACCAGGTAGTCGTCCGCCCCGGCGTCCAGCCCGGTGACCCGGTCGCCGACCGTGTCGCGGGCCGTGAGCATCAGGATCGGGGTGGTGTCGCCCGCGCCGCGGATGCGGCGGGCGGCCGTGAGGCCGTCCATACGGGGCATCTGGATGTCGAGCACGACCAGGTCCGGCTTGTACGCGGTCGCCTTCTCCAGGGCGTCCGCGCCGTCGACCGCGACCTCGGTGCCGTAGCCCTCGAAGGCCAGGCTGCGCTGGAGTGCCTCGCGCACCGCCGGCTCGTCGTCGACGATCAGGATGCGCTGGGGCTCGCGGTCGCGGTCGCGGTCACGGTCGCCGTCGAGGGGGCTCATCGGTCGTTCGTCCTCGGGTTTCCTGGGGGCGGCAGGGATGCTCCCAGCCTCGCACGTTCCGCGCCCACCGAGTGGGGTCACGGGGCCTTGCGCCCTGTCATGCCGCCACTGCGGTCAGCCGCCTCAGCGGCACCTTGTGGCGGTGCCAGCGGCCGGCGGGGGTGCGCAGTCCCATGAGCTGGGGAACGACGGCGGCGTCCAGCGGGGGCCGGTTCGCGGGGTTGTCCGCCCGGTTGATCGTGCGGGTGTTCGCGCGGCTGCTCGCGGGGCGGCGGGCCGGCCTGCTCACGGGCCGGCGTGCCGGGATGCTCGCCAGGTTGATGGCCAGGGCGACTGCCGGGCCGCCCGCCGGGCTGTGGAGTTCCTTCGCGACGGCCAGCGTCAGGGCGACGCCCGCGGGGACGGTCGCGTCGACGGTGTCGGTCCACTCGTGGACAACCTGCTGGATCATGGCGGTGCTCCTTGGTGCGAGGTGGTGCGCGTCGGTGCCTGTTGCCGCTTGCCGCTGTCCTTGTCGGTCGTTCTTGGCGTTCTTGTGGCGTCCGCTGCTCGTGATCGCGCGGTGCCGCCCGGTGGGGGCCGGCCTCAGCTCTGGGAGCCGGAGCGCAGCTTGGCCAGGTCGGACTTGGCGGTGTTGATCGGGATGGCGAAGCCGAGGCCCACGCTGCCCGCGCCGGACGAGTCCGAGCCGGCGGCGGCCGAGTACATCGCCGAGTTGATGCCGATGACGTTGCCGTTCGCGTCGATGAGCGCGCCGCCGGAGTTGCCGGGGTTCAGGGAGGCGTCGGTCTGGATCGCCTTGTAGGTGGTGGTGGAGGAGCCGGTGTCGCCGTTGAAGTGACGGCCGCCGAACTCGAACGGCCACTGGCCGTCGCCCTGTCCCTGTCCCTGCCCCTGGTTCTCGTCGGTGGAGACGGTCACGTCCCGGTCGAGGGCGGAGACGATTCCGCTGGTGACGGTGCCGGTCAGGCCCTCGGGGGAGCCGATGGCGACCACCTGGTCGCCGACCGCCACGCCGTCGGAGTTCCCGAGGGCCGCCGCCTTCAGGCCGGAGGCTCCCTCCAGCTTGACCAGGGCGAGGTCCTTGGAGCTGTCGGTGCCCACGACCTGCGCGGTGTAGCTCTTGCCGTCGCTGGTCCGGGCCTTGACCGAGGAGGCTCCCGCTATGACGTGGTTGTTGGTGAGGATCTCGCCGCCGCTGGAGATGACCACACCGGAGCCGGTGGAGGTGCCGTTGTCGAGAGTGGCGGTGATCTCCACGACGCTCGGGCTGACCGCCTTGGCGATCGCC
>NZ_MUBM01000232.1 GCF_002154505.1 Streptomyces carpinensis
CCCCCCAGCAACCCCAGGCCCCCGGACAGCGGCTAGGCGACGGCCACATGCGGCTCGATCCGAACCTCACCGCGGACCAGCGGACGCTGGTGCTCGGGATCCAGAAGAAGTCCAAGCTGCTCGCCTACGGCTTCGTGCTCGGCCTTCCGCTCGCCTTCGGCGGCGNNCCCGGCCGGCTTCGCCGCCGCGGCCGCCGGGCTGGCCCTCATGGCCATGGGAGTCCTCGCGCTGACGCGGATGCAGGCCCTGAAGCGTCAGCTGCGTCTGATCACCCCGGACGCCTGGCGCTCCCCGGCGGCGCACCTGCCCGGTGCCCGCAAGGCCGCCACGCTGGCCGCGTACATCAACGGTGTCCTGGTCCTGCTGTCCTTCGCCGCCACCGGCTACCTGCTGGTCAAGGGCGTCGGCTGGGGCGCGTACGGCAACTCGTTCGGGTTCGGGGCGCTGATGGCGGGCGCGTTCATCCCGTTCGCCATGGGGCTCGGGGCCGCCACGACCATTCCGCAGCTGCTCCAGGTGATCCCGGCCGGTGCGAAGGTCGGCCGGAGCCTGTACTCCATCATCCTGGCGCTGGCCGCCACCGTGACCGGCGAGGGCATCAAGGGCGGCGAAGTGCAGCCGACGCTGATCGGCGGCGCGGTGCTGCTCGTCTGCGCGGGCGCGGTGGCGCTGCTCGGCCGGGCGGCCGGACGGATGCGCGGCGAGACCGTCTAGGCCGGCCACTCGGGACCGCCTGGGGCGGCGGACGGCCGCCACGGGCCCCGCGCCACGGCGCCACCGCACCGAGAAGCCCGTCGCCGGTCACCGGGCCCCACACCACGCACCCCGCACCCGGAAGGCGTACGCGCGTCACCGCACCGAGAAGCCGTACACCGTCTCCGACCGGTACACCTCACCCGGCCGGAGGACCGTGCTCGGGAACTCCGGCCGGTTGGGGGAGTCCGGGTAGTGCTGGGTCTCCAGGGCGATCCCGTCGCCCGGGGCGAACGGCGCCGCGATGTGGTCGGCCGTGTAGAGCTGGAGGCCCGGCTCCGTCGTCGCCACCGTCAGGACGCGGCCGGAGACCGGGTCGTGCAGTTCGGCGACCTCCTCGGCGGCCCGGGTGACGCCCTTGTCGAGGACGAAGTTGTGGTCGTAGCCGGAGCCGGTCTTGCGGGACTGCCGGAAGTCGAAGCGGGTCCCCGCGACCTCCGCCAGGGTGCCGGTCGGGATGAGGTCCGCGTCGACCGGGGTGTAGCGGGAGGCGGCGAGCCGCAGTTCGTGGCCGCCGGTCTCGCCCGAGCCGGCACCGGCGAGGTTCCAGTACGTGTGGTTGGTCAGGTTGACCACGGTCGGTGCGTCCGTGACCGCCTCGTAGGCGAGGCGCAGGGCGCCCGACTCGTCCAGCGTGAGGGTCGCCGTGACCTCGAGCCGGCCGGGGAATCCCTCCTCGCCGTGCGGGCTGACCCGGGTGAGGCGCACTCCGTGCTCGACCTCGGACACGTCCCACACCCGCTTGTCGAAGCCGCGCTCGCCGCCGTGCAGCGAGTTGGGGCCGTTGTTCCGCGCGAGCGCGTACCTCCACCCGTCCAACGGGAAACGGCCGCCGGCGATCCTGTTGGCGTACCGGCCGATCAGGGCACCGAGGAACGGCTCGGGGTGGGCGAGGTAGCCGGCCAGGTCCGGGAAGCCCAGCACCACGTCCGCGGTGCGCCCGTCCCGGTCCGGGACCTCGACCGACTGCACGATCCCGCCGTACGACAGCACGCGCACCCGCACTCCGGCCCGCTCGAGCGTCCAGCGGTGGACCGGTGTGCCGTCGGAAAGTGTGCCGAAGAGTTCGCTCATGTGGAAAACCCTAGGTCACGGCTTCTTGGCGGTGACGGTGCGGTAGGCGATCTCCGCGAGTCTCGCCTGGCCGTTGCGGCTCGGGTGGAACCAGTCCCAGTGGCTGAGCTGCGCCGTGCCGAACTGGTAGTCGAAGACCGCGTTGTGGTCGAAGCGGCAGCGGCGGTCTTTCGCACACACGTCCGACAGCACCTTGTTGTAGTCCACCACCCGGGACTGCACCGTCTCGCGCCGCTGCTTGGCCGCGTCGTCCAGCGCGTCCGCGTCGCCCAGCATCGACGGGCAGATGCCGAGCTTCCAGATCTGCTTGCCCAGCGGGTTGGTCCGCCCCTGCGACCACAGCCGCTTCAGGTTCGGCACGCTGGAGACGTACACCTCCGTCCTGGGCAGCGCCTGGCGCAGGGTGTCCATGGCCTTCTGGAAGTCGCGGCGGAAGTCCGCGACAGAGGTCATCTGGGCGGTGGAGTCGCGGCAGGCGTCGTTGGCCCCGACCATCACCGCGACCAGTTCCGGCTTGTTCCGCACCGCCTTGGCCATCTGACCGTTCAGATCCGCCATTCGAGAGCCCGTCACCGCGTGGTTCCAGCTGTGCCGTGCCGCACCGGCCGCGCCGAGCAGCCGCACCGCCAGGCTGTTCACCGAGGGGTCGCTGCCCGTCGCCCACGAGGCATCCGGGCAGTCCGACAGCACGGCACACGTGTCGAAGCCGCGGGTGATGGAGTCGCCGACCGCGGCGATCGAGTCCGGGCTGCTGTCCCAGACCTGGACGGGCGACGGCTTGGCGGCTCTGGCACCGGCGTCCCGAGCGGACGCCTTGTCACCGACCACGTCACAGCCCGCGGTGACCAGCACGGCCGCCGCCACGACGGCATGAGCGGCCCGCATACCGTGGCTTCGCTTTCGCATCCCTCGTGATCCCCTCGGTCGTCGTGCAGAACTCCACTCCCCTCCATGAGAACGCGTGGAGGTTCCCGCCCCCACCCGAGGTGACGGCGTACACCCGTACAAGCGTCCCCCTGGGTGAATGGCAGGCCCTTCCTGGCACCGGGACCGACGGTACGTCACACTCCTTGGCTCCTCGCACGGTAGCCTCGCCATCAGCAGGGCGGTCGCGCGCCACTGCCGCCCGCCCGCCCGCACTCTGTCCCGCTCTGCCCGGAGGTCCCGGTGACGACACGTGGAGTTCTGTACGTGCACTCCGCGCCGCGCGCGCTGTGCCCGCACGTCGAGTGGGCCGTCGCCGGGGTGCTCGGCACGCGCGTCAGCCTGGACTGGATCCGGCAGCCCGCCGCGCCCGGGACCTGGCGCTCGGAGTTCTCCTGGCAGGGCGAGGCCGGCACCGCCTCCAAACTCGCCTCCGCGCTGCGCGGCTGGCACCTGCTGCGCTTCGAGGTCACGGCCGAGCCCTGCGCGACCGCCGAGGGCGAGCGCTACAGCTGCACCCCGGACCTCGGCATCTTCCACGCCGTCACCGGCATCCACGGCGACATCCTCATCCCCGAGGACCGGCTGCGCGCCGCCCTGGTCCGCTTCCAGCGCGGCGAGAGCGACCTGGAGGCCGAACTGACCAGGCTCCTGGGCAAGCCCTGGGACGACGAACTGGAGCCGTTCCGCTACGCGGGTGAGGGCGCCCCGGTGCGCTGGCTGCACCAGGTGGTGTGACCGTGGGGCGCTGACGGCCCCTCAATCGAACGGCCGGGCGAAAAGCCGAACGAAGGGCCCCCACCGTCGGGTGGGGGCCCTTCTCGTACGCACGGCTCACGTGCGTACCGCAAACTCTCAGACGGTCCGGAAGGCGAGCACCACGTTGTGGCCGCCGAACCCGAACGAGTCGTTCAGGGCGGCGATGCGGCCGTCCACGGGCAGCTTGCGGGCCTCGCCGCGGACCACGTCCGCGTTCGCCTCGGCCTCCGGGTCGATGTTCTCGACGTTGATGGTGGGCGGAGCCACCCGGTGGTACAGGGCCAGCACGCACGCCACCGACTCCACGCCGCCCGCGCCACCGAGCAGGTGACCGGTCATCGACTTGGTCGCGGAGACCGCCATGTGGTCGGCGTCGTCGCCGAACACCTTGCGCAGCGCCTTCAGCTCGGCGATGTCACCGGCCGGCGTCGAGGTGGCGTGCGCGTTGACGTGCACGATCTCGGCCGGGTTCAGGTCGGTGCGGTCCAGCAGGTTCTGCAGGGCGTGCGAGATGCCGCGGCCCTCCGGCTCCGGCTGCACGATGTCGTGGCTGTCGGCGGAGATGCCCTGACCGACCGCCTCCGCGTAGACGCGGGCGCCGCGCCGGGCGGCGTGCTCGGCGGACTCCAGCACGAGCACACCGGCGCCCTCACCGAGGACGAAGCCGTCCCGGTCGACGTCGTAGGGGCGCGAGGCGCCCTCGGGGTTCTCGTTGTTCTTGGACATCGCCATCATGTTGCCGAACGCGGCGATCGGCAGCGGGTGGATCGCCGCCTCCGTACCGCCGGCGACGACCACGTCGGCGCGGCCGGTGCGGATCATCTCGATGGCGTAGCCGATGGCCTCGGCGCCCGACGCGCAGGCGGAGACCGGGGTGTGCACGCCCGCGCGGGCGCCCACGAGCAGGCCGACGTTGGCCGAGGGGCCGTTCGGCATCAGCATCGGCACGGTGTGCGGGGAGACACGGCGGACGCCCTTCTCCTTCAGCACGTCGTACTGGTCGAGCAGCGTCGTCACGCCGCCGATGCCGGAGGCGATGACCGCACCCAGCCGGTCCGGGTCGATGCTGCCGTCCTCACCGGCCTTGCCGGTGAAACCCGCGTCCTTCCACGCCTCCTGAGCGGCGATCAGCGCGAACTGCGCCGAGCGGTCCAGACGGCGGGCCTGCGGCCGCGGAATGGTCTCGGTCGGTTCCACGGCGACCGGGGCCGCGATACGTACGGCCTGCTCGGCCGCCCACTCCTGGGTCAGGGGCTTGACGCCGGACTTGCCGGCGACCAGACCCTCCCAGGTCGAGGCTGCGTCGCCACCCAGCGGTGTGGTTGCGCCGATACCGGTGACGACCACGGTGCGATTGGTCGAGCTCACGGGAATTCTTTCTCCAACGGATACGAGGATTCGTACGGCGCCACCGCCGGGTGGCGGGGCTGTCAGCCCAAAGCAGTGATCGGTAGATCAGGCCTGGTGCTTGAGGATGTAGTCGGTCGCGTCGCCGACGGTCTTGAGGTTCTTGACGTCCTCGTCGGGGATCTTGACGTCGAAGCGCTCCTCGGCGGCGACGACGACCTCGACCATGGACAGCGAGTCGACGTCCAGGTCGTCGGTGAAGGACTTGTCCAGCTGGACGTCCTCGGTGGGGATCCCGGCGATCTCGTTCACGATCTCGGCGAGACCGGCGACGATCTCTTCCTGAGTGGCGGCCATGTCGGCGCTCCTTCGTTGTGTTCCAGAGGGTGTGGCGCCCGCCGCGGCAGCGGCAGGTGTGTGCGGCGTTCGTACCGGACGGATGATCCGGCACGGAGTGCCTAGGGGAGGGTAACGACCGTCGCGGCGTAGACGAGACCCGCCCCGAAGCCGATGACGAGCGCGGTGTCGCCGCTCTTCGCCTCGCCGGTCGCCAGGAGCCGCTCCATCGCCAGCGGGATCGAGGCGGCCGAGGTGTTGCCGGTGGTGCGGATGTCACGGGCGACCGTGACGTGCTCCGGCAGTTTCAGCGTCTTCACCATCGAGTCGATGATCCGCACATTGGCCTGGTGCGGGATGAAGACATCCAGGTCGTCCGGGCTGATTCCGGCCGCGTCCAGCGCCTGCTGGGCGACCTTCGCCATCTCGAACACGGCCCAGCGGAACACCGCCTGGCCCTCCTGCGTGATCGCAGGGAACTTGACGTTGCCCGCGCTGTCCACGGGCAGTCCGGACAGGTCGCCGATCCTGAACCGGTCCCACGACACGGTCTGCTTGATCGTCTGGGCCTTGTCGCCCTCCGAGCCCCACACCGTCGGGCCGATCGCCGGCTCCTGCGAGGGGCCGACCACGACCGCGCCGGCGCCGTCGCCGAAGAGGAAGGCCGTCGCCCGGTCCTCCAGGTCGGTCAGGTCGCTCAGCCGCTCCACGCCGATGACGAGGACGTACTCCGCGGAACCCTCCACCACCATGCCCTTGGCGAGGGTGAGGCCGTAACCGAAGCCGGCGCAGCCGGCCGAGATGTCGAAGGCCGCGGCCTTGTTCGTGCCCAGCTTGTCGGCGATCTCGGTGGCGACGGCCGGGGTCTGGCTGAAGTGCGAGACGGTGGAGACGACCACGGCGCCGATCTGCTCGGCGTCGATGCCCGCGTCCGCGATCGCCTTGCCCGAGGCCTCGATCGACATCGCCGCCACGGTCTCCTCCGGCGACGCCCAGTGCCGGGTCTCGATGCCGGAGCGCGAGCGGATCCACTCGTCGGAGGAGTCGATCTTCTCGAGGATCACCTCGTTCGGCACCACCCGCGTGGGCCGGTAGCCGCCCACGCCCAGGATGCGCGC
>NZ_MUBM01000233.1 GCF_002154505.1 Streptomyces carpinensis
CCCCCAGCCCGCGGCCCCCACCCGCTACACCGTCACCCTGGCCCACGACGAGGCGGACGTCCGCGCCGCACAGCGGCTGCGCCACGACGTCTTCGCCGGTGAGATGGGCGCCCTGCTGACCACCCCGCAGCCCGGCCACGACATCGACGCCTTCGACGCATACTGCGACCACCTGCTGGTGCGCGAGGAGACGACGGGGCAGGTCGTGGGCACCTACCGGCTGCTGCCGCCGGAGCGGGCCGCCATCGCCGGGCGCCTGTACTCCGAGGGCGAGTTCGACCTCACCGGGCTGGACGCCATCCGGCCTCACCTGGTGGAGGTGGGCCGCTCCTGCGTGCACCCCGACCACCGCGACGGCGCGGTCATCAGCCTCATCTGGGCCGGGATAGCCCGCTACATGATCGACCGGGGGCACGAGTGGCTGGCGGGCTGCTGCTCCGTCCCGCTCGCCGACGGCGGCACCCTGGCCGGCGCCACCTGGGACCGGGTGCGGACCAGGCACCTGGCGCCGGAGGAGTTCCGGGTACGGCCCCTGCTGCCGTGGATCCCGAAGGCCGAGGCACCCGCCGAGCGCACCGAACTGCCCGCCCTCCTGCGCGGCTACCTCCGCCTGGGCGCCTGGGTGTGCGGCGAGCCCGCCCACGACCCGGACTTCGGCGTCGCCGACCTGTACGTGCTGCTGTCGATGCGCCGGATCAACCAGCGCTACCTGCGCCACTTCCTCTCCCTCGTACCGTCCGCGCGATGAGCGTCTGGCTGCCCAGCGCCCCCTGCACCCCGAGGGCGTGCGTGGAGGCGACGGGGTCGGCGACGGCCCTGCCGCGCGCCGTGCTGCGACTTTCGGCGGTCGCGGCCCTGCTGCTCGCCGGGGCGGCCCTGACACCGCTCGGCGGCCGGGTCCCGGCCGCCTGGACCAGGCGCTGGTGCCGGGCGATCGTACGGGCCTGCGGAGTCCGGGTCAGGATCACCGGCGCCGCCGCACCCACCGGGGGCCTGCTGCTGGTCGCCAACCACATCTCCTGGCTGGACATCCCGCTGCTGGCCGCGGTGCGCCCGGCCAGGATGCTCGCCAAACAGGAGATCCGCCGATGGCCGGTGGCGGGGTCGCTCGCCGCCCGCGGCGGCGCCCTGTTCATCGAACGGGACCGGCTGCGCGCCCTGCCCGGCACGGTCGCGCTGATCGCCGACGCGCTGCGCGAGGGCACCGCGGTCGCGGCCTTCCCCGAGGGCAGCACATGGTGCGGCCGGGCCGAGGGCCGCTTCCACCGGGCGGTCTTCCAGGCCGCCCTCGACGCGGACGTGGCGGTCCAGCCGGTCCGCATCCGCTACCGCCTCGCGGGAGGAGCCGCCACCACCGCCCCCGCCTTCGTCGGGGACGACTCCCTGCTCGCGTCGCTGTGGCGGGTCGTGTCGGCCCGCGGCCTGACGGCCGAGGTCCACGTGCCGGCCGCCATCGAACCCGGCACCCACCCGGACCGCCGCACCCTGGCCCGCGCCGCCCGGCCGGACCGGCCGGGCGGCGCGGGCGGACCGCTCAGGGCGCACACGGCGCTGGTGGCGTAGTTCCGGCA
This sequence comes from Streptomyces carpinensis, assembly GCF_002154505.1. Lineage (GTDB taxonomy): Bacteria > Actinomycetota > Actinomycetes > Streptomycetales > Streptomycetaceae > Streptomyces > Streptomyces carpinensis. The sequence continues at coordinate 1,572 of NZ_MUBM01000233.1, forward strand.
CACGCGGCGCCGGTTGCGTAGGCCTCGGGCACGCGGTGCAGGTGGTGTGGGCCCGGAGCGCCGCGGTGCCTCAGATGCGGCGCACGGTGTGCAGCGACGTGGCGTAGGTGCCCGTGCCGTCGAGGAGCGAGGCGCCGCCGAGGTCGGACATGGTGGGTCCGTCGACCGTCTTGCGGCTGGACAGGAAGCGGCGCCTGCCGTCCGCGTCCGCGCCCAGGTAGACGCCGACGTGGTCGACCGTGACGGTCGGGTTGTCGTCGCCGGAGTCCGAGTTGAAGAGCACCAGATCCCCGGGCTGGAGCAGGCCCGCGGCGGGCGGCCGGGTGCCGTCGGTCCGGTCGACGACGACACCCGGCGCGTAGTCGACGATGTCGCGGGACTTGCGCGGTATCCGCTCCCTGGAGGTGTCCGCGCCCGCGGCCATCGGCACGCCCATGTGGTAGCCCTACACCATGCGCGTGTATCCCGAGCAGTCGCGGTTAATGACCTGCTTGCTGGACGGACCGGTGTAGGCGCCGTCATTCCCGCGCCGGGACGTCACGGTCCGGCCTCACCGCCGTTCTCACGGTCATTCCCGCGCCGGAACGTCATCGTGCAGCCCCGCCGCCGCCCTCACTGTCCGCGCCGCTGTCACTGTCCGCGTCATCGTCGCGGTCCGCGCCACCCTGGGTGTCCGGTCGCAGGGCCCGCGCCAGATAGGGCGCCGTGGCGCTCTCGTCCGCCCGGGCCACCCGGTCCGGCGGCCCCGCCGCCACGATCCGGCCGCCCGCGTCGCCGCCGCCCGGACCCAGGTCCACGACCCAGTCGGCACCCGCCACGACGGACATGTCGTGCTCGACGACGATCACGGTGTGCCCGGCGTCGACCAGCCCGTGCAGCTGCCGCATCAGCACCTCGACGTCGGCCGGGTGCAGGCCGGTCGTCGGTTCGTCCAGGAGGTAGAGGGTGTGGCCGCGGCGCCCGCGCTGAAGCTCGCTGGCCAGTTTGATGCGCTGCGCCTCGCCGCCGGACAGCTCGGTCGCGGGCTGGCCGAGGCGCAGATAGCCGAGACCCACGTCGAGGAGGGCGCCGAGGCTGCGGGCCACGGCCGGGGTGTCGGCGAAGAACTCCGCCGCTCCCTCCACCGTCAGGTCCAGCACCTGGGCGATGTTCCGCCCGCGGTACGTCACCTGGAGCGTCTCGGGGTTGTACCGGGCCCCACCGCAGTCCGGGCACGGAGCGTACGTGCTCGGCAGGAACAGCAGCTCCACGCTGACGAACCCCTCACCCTGGCAGGTCTCGCACCGCCCACCGGCCACGTTGAACGAGAACCGCCCGACGCCGTAACCGAGTTCGCGGGCGGCGTCGGTTCCCGCGAACACCTTGCGCACGACGTCGAACAGTCCGGTGTACGTGGCCAGGTTCGAGCGCGGGGTGCGCCCGATCGGTTTCTGGTCGACACAGACCAGCCGCCCGACCCCGGCCAGGTCCTCCGTGATCGCCCCGATGAGCGTGGACTTACCGGACCCCGACACACCGGTGACCGCGGTGAACGCGCCGAGCGGGAACTCGGCCGTCACCCCGTGCAGGTTGTGCCGGGTGACCGGACCGACCTTCAACTGCCCGCGCGGCGGCCGGACGGGGCGCGCCGGAGCCGCACCCCGGCCGAACAGGAAACGGGCCGTGGCGGACTCGGCGACCTCCGCCAGCCCGGCGACGGGCCCGCTGTGCAGCACCCGCCCGCCGTGCTCCCCGGCACGCGGCCCGACATCCACGAGCCAGTCGGCGCCGCGCACCACATCGAGGTGGTGCTCCACCACGAACACCGAGTTGCCCGCGGCCTTCAACCGCTGCAACACCGTGAGCAGGGCCTCGGTGTCCGCCGGATGCAGCCCCGCCGACGGCTCGTCGAGGACGTACACCACCCCGAACAGCCCGGAGCGCAACTGGGTGGCCAGCCGCAGCCGTTGCAGCTCGCCGGCCGACAGGGTGGGCGCGGCCCGGTCCAGGCTGAGATAGCCGAGGCCGAGCTCCACGACGGGCGCGATACGGGACTTGAGATCGTCGGTGAGGACGCGGGCGGGCTCCGTGGTGCCCCGAAGGACCTCGGCCAGCTCGCTCAGCGGCAGCGCGGCCAGCTCGGCGATGGTGCGCCCGGCGAAGGTGACGGCCAGCGCCTCGGCTCGCAGCCTGCTGCCGCGGCAGACGGGGCAGGGGGCGGACACGAGAAACCGCTCGGCCTTGGCGCGAAGCGTCGCACTCTTGGAATCGGCGAACGTCTTCATCACGTATCGGTCGGCGCTCATGTACGTGCCCTGGTAGGGCCGTTGGATCCGGTCGGCCTCCCGCACCGGATGCACGGTCACCACCGGCTGCTCGTCCGTGAACAGGATCCACTCCCGCTGCTCGGCGGGCAGCTCGCGCCAGGGCCGGTCGACGTCGTACCCGAGCGCGTCGAGGATGTCCCGGAGGTTCTTGCCCTGCCAGGCGCCCGGCCACGCGGCGATCGCCCCCTCGCGGATGGACAGCGAGGCGTCGGGGACCAGCAGTGCCTCCTCCGTACGGTGCACCTGCCCCAGCCCATGGCACTCCGGGCAGGCCCCGGCCGCCGTGTTCGGCGAGAAGGCGTCCGAGTCCAGCCGCTCGGCGCCCGGCGGATAGTCACCGGCCCGGGAGAACAGCATGCGCAGGGAATTGGAGAGGTTCGTCACCGTCCCGACGGAGGACCGCGAGGTCGGCGTGGACCGGCGTTGCTGCAGCGACACCGCCGGCGGCAGCCCGCTGATCTCCCCGACCTTCGGCGCCCCCACCTGGTGGATCAGCCTGCGCGCGTACGGCGCCACCGACTCGAAGTACCGCCGCTGCGCCTCGGCGTAGATCGTCCCGAACGCGAGCGACGACTTCCCCGACCCCGACACCCCCGTGAACACGGCCAGCGCGTCCCGCGGAACGTCGACGTCGACGCCTTTGAGGTTGTGCTCACGGGCACCGCGGACACGGACGTACGGGTCGTGGGGGGTGTGCATGACGGGGCTCCGGGCGTGACTGCGGGCGGGCAGGCGGGCAAACCATGAGATTTTATGCGGACACCCCTGCCCTCCGTCGGTCAGCCCGCCCGCGGCGAGCGGATCACCCAGATCGTCCACCGGTCCGTGGCCCAGGCCCTCGGTTCGGCCGAGGAGCTGCTCGAACTCCGTGAGCCGGCCGAAGGCCGCGGCGTGGGACAAGCGGTCGGGAAGCCCATTCCCTGCTGACCCCGGCGAAATCGCCTCGCGTCCAGCATCCCGGGAGGCCTAGCCTCGGCACATGCCGCCCGCGAAGACCTCATTCGTCTGCCTGCCCTGCCGGGCCTCCTACAAGCAGCCCTACGACCGGGAGAGGCCGGACCGGGATCTGCCCCCGCTGTGCGGGACCGTTGATCCACGTGGGTTCCGCCTTCGCCCCGCCTCCGCGTCGGGACCGGGCTGCCTGGCGGGTCCTCTCGGTCCTGCTCCACGCGGGCGTGGGCTTCCACAAGAGCTGCTGCGGGGGGCCGGGGTACCGCCCGCGTACCCTGTCCGAGATCCGTGAGCGGATGACGTACGCCCGGCGCAGCGACGAGCCCTTCGCCAGGGCTCTCGTACGGCCCGACGTGCCCGGCACGAAGGGGTGAGCGGAGGGGGCTACACGTGTCGAGGGCTCGAACGGGTAGGGCCGATGCCCGGATGACCCGCAGGTGTGCGTGGATGATGGCTGGATTCCTCACGGCGATGGGGACATCACGGGAACGTCCGCGAGCTGGTCCAGCGGCACCCCGGTTGCGGCGCCGCCGAGGCCCCGTGCGGCCGGCGGCCCAGCACGCCCAGCGTCCGGCACGCTGACGGCCGCTCCGGTCAAAGCACGGTGAGAGGCTGGTGAGACCCCCCTTTCGTTCACGATCCGTTCAGATTCCGCTCAGGTCGGCCGACGGACAATCGCCGCGATCCGGACCGCAGCCCGCGTCCCGGGCAGGTAGATCGCCGGCAACCTGAAAGGGCCGCCCATGCTCAGCCCGACCAACCGCTCGGTCGCGCCGGCCGACGGGCCGCCGTCCGCGGCCGTGCCCCGCGCCCCGCGCCCGTACGAGCGCCCGGCGCTGCTGGTCGTCGCGGCCCTCGCCGCGATGCTGTCCCTGTGGGGCATCGACCGCAGCGTCTACCACGGCTTCTACGCGAGTGCCGTGCGCAGCATGACGGACAACCCGGTTGCCTTCTTCTACGGGTCCTTCGATCCGGGCAACTCGATCACGCTCGACAAACTGCCCGGCTTCCTGTGGCCGCAGGCGCTCTCGGCGCTCGTCCTCGGATTCCACCCGTGGGCCCTTGTGCTGCCGCAGGCACTGGAGATGGTGGCCTGCGTCGTCCTGCTGCATCTGCTGGTGCGCCGGTGGGCGGGGGTTCCGGCCGGTTTGACGGCCGCCCTCTGCCTGACCCTCACGCCCGTGACCGTCGGCCTCGGGCGTTCCATAGTGGAGGACGCGCCGTTCGTCCTGTTGCTGCTCCTCGCCGCCGAGGCCACCCAGCGTGCGACCGAGCGGGCCCGGCTGCGCACCCTGCTGCTCGCGGGCGTCTGGGTGGGTGTCGCCTTCCAGTGCAAGATGCTGGAGGCCTGGGCGGTGCTGCCCGCGCTCGCCGTCACCTATTGCGTCGCCGCGCCCACGACCCTGCGCCGCCGGCTCGCGCACGTGGCGTCGGCCGGCGCGGCGACCCTGCTGGTGTCGGTGTCCTGGATGGCGGCGGCCACTCTCACCCCGGCCTCGGCCCGCCCCTACCTCGATGGCACGAGGGACAACTCGGCGATCGGCCTGGTCGTCGGCTACAACTTCCTGACCCGCTTCCACACGATCGGCGCCGATGCGGCCGGCACCGGCAGCATCGTCACCGGCCCCGCGGTCCACGCGGCCGGACGGGCGGGGCCCGGCATGGGCGACAGCGTCTGGAAGATGTTCGGCCCGGGTCTCGCCACACAGACCGGTTGGCTGTACCCGCTGGCGGCGCTCGGCCTCGTGGGCGGTGCGGTGACCCTGTGGCGGCGGCGTGCGCCCCGCACGGACATCGTGCTCGCGGGCCACCTGCTGTGGGGGGTGTGGCTGGCCACGTTCCTCCTGGTGTTCAGTTTCGGCAGCGTGACCGGGCACACGTACTACATGGGCGTCGTGGCGGTGGCGCTCGCCGCGCTCGCCGGTGCCGGAGCCGTCCAGAGCGTGAGGGCCTGCCGGGCCGGGCGCAGACGAGCCTGGGTGCCGGCCGCGGTGATCGCCGCGAATGTTGCCTGGTGTGTGATCCTGACGCTGCGATACCCGGGATTCTTCCCCTGGACAGCGCCGACGGCCACGGTGCTCTGCCTGGTGGGCCTGGGCCTGGTCGGCACCCGCCGGCCGCGCGTCGTCACCGCCGGCCTGGCCGCCTGTCTGGCAGCCGTCCTCCTCGTCCCGGCCGTGTGGTCGGCCTCCGCGCTCTCCCCGCGCTACAACGTACCGGGGTCAATGGGCCGCGTCGGCCCCACGAGTGTGCGCCCCGGCAACCCGCTGGCGCGCCTCGGCCGGACCCGCGGGCGCCTGCTGGCCTACCTGCTGGCCCACCGGGGCGGTGCCGAGTACCTCGCGGCGATCCCCGGCTGGTGGGAGGCCGCACCGTACATCATCTCGGACAACGCTCCCATTCTGCCCATGGGCGGATTCACCGGCCGGGTCCCGTATCCGACGCCGGCCCGCTTCCACCAGCTCATCGACTCCGGCCGGCTCCGCTATGTCGTCCTGCGGAACTTGGGCAGTGTCGCGGCGAGCCACCGGGGGAGTGCGCCCGTGGACGGACTCGTCCGGTGGACGGCGGCTCACTGCGCGGCCGTCCCGGCAGTGGAGTACGGCTCCGGGAACCGGGGGCCGGTCGTCTACCGCTGCGGCCCGGGCCGCGACGAGTGACCCGAGCCGGCACCAGGAGCCCAGGGCCGCCTGTTCCACTCCGCGATCAGCGGACGGCCGTGCTCTGTCGACAGCCGGCTGACCGTGCGGCATGACCGCAAAGGCTCAAGGGCATTGACCTCGACGTCGGCACCGGCGAGGTGCTGGTGGTGGGGGGAGTCGGGCTCGGCCGTGGTGCCGCGCCGGCCTGCTCGCCGTCGTCCTTGACCATCGGCTCGCCCTCGTTCGCCGCTCCCGTTACTCCCGGCTCGTACCGTCCCGGTTGGCTCGCCGTCCGTCACCAGGCCGGCGCCCCGCGACGTCCAACCGGTCGGTGAAGACGTCCTGTTGCCAGGCCGCCCGAAAGGACTCGACGGCCTGCTGGTCGAAGTAGTGCATGCGGCCGACGGTGCAGACGACTTCCGGATGCCGCCGGCCTCCCGGCCGCTGCTGCCGCCGGGCGTCGATGACCCGCGGCTGCACGGGCTCAGCGAACCGCAGCAGCCCGGCGGCCGCCCGTCATGCGGGGTGTGCTCACCGCGTGGCGGTGTCGCCGTGGAGGAGGGCTTCTCCGAGGGGGCTGAGGGTGTGTAGGACGGCGCTGCCTGTGCGGGTGGTGGTGATCAGGCCGGCATTGCGCAGGATGGTGGCGTGCTGGCTGGCCGAAGGCAGGGAGATGCCGACGCGTTCGGCGACTGTGGTGGTGGCGGCAGGGTGGCGTATGGCGGCCAGGACAGCCGCACGAGTGCGGCCGAGCAGGGGACCGAGGGCGTCCGAGGCCCCGGTGGGTGGTTCTCCTGCGCTCATCGGGTAGGTCAGCACGGTGGGTCGCTCAGGCCGGTACAGGAGCGCGGGGCCGCCGAAGTACGAGGGGACGAGCACCAGACCCCATCCACACAGGGGCACATCGACATCGCTCGCACGGGACGAGGGGATGTGCAGGATGGGCGGCTCCCAGAGCCAGCGGGTGCCGAGCGTGGCCAGCAGCCCGTCGACGCCGCCGCGCATCAGCGTCTCGGCCCGCAGCGCCCGGTCGGCGGCGGCGCCGGCCTGGACCTGCGGCCACAGGTCGGCCAGACATGAGCTGAAGTAGTGCCGCAGATCGGCGGCCAGGCCCTGGCGGGCGGCGGAGGTGCCCTCCGCCAGTTCCCGCAGCCGGTGGTTGGTGTGCGTGGAGCCAGTCAACTGGGCGATATCGGCCGCCAGTTGTGCGGTGGGTGTCTGCGCGGCCAGGGCAACGCTGGTGTCGAGGTCATCGGACAGCTGCGACAGAAAATCGGGCAGGAACCCTTCGCGGGGGACCAGGTCGAAGAGGACACCGGCCCGGGCGGCCGCGCCGGTGCGGGTCCGCCGGTGCCACTGCTCAAGGCCCGGTCGCCTCACCTGCCCGCCAGTCGGTCCGGCGCGCAGGCTGCGCATGCTGAACGCCATCTCCTCCAATGTGCCGGGCGCCATGAGATTGATCTTGCGTAGGTCGGCCGAGGTGAAATGTAGGCGCATGCCGACCGAGCATGGCTTGACCTGGGCCTTTTGGCTAGGCGTGAAAGGCATGGCGGCCGGAATCCATCACACAACAGACTGTCTTCCGGCCTTCCGGTTGCATACGCCGGTGCTGGCTACCACCAAGTCGATCTTGCTCGATGTCGGGGAGGAAAACGTGTCGTTGCGCATGAGCCCGCGTAAGGGGATCCGCAGGGTCGTCCCGGTCCTGGCGGCTCTCTTCACGGTTGCCGGCCTCAGTACGGCTGTTCCGCTGGCGACTGCGTCGCCCGCCCAAGCCGCGATCATTTCCGGCCGCTGCGCGTACACGAGCAGTGAGCCAACGCTTTCGTACGACCCCAGCACGTACAAAACCGCCGTCAAGCAGTTGCAGTGCGAGTTGAACTGGTCGCTGCTCTACACCCCCTACCTGTCCGTGGACGGTTACTTCGGTTCCGATACCCGTGCCGCGGTCAGGACCTTCCAGAAGTGTGCAGGCATCACGGTCGACGGGATCGTCGGCCCGCAGACCTGGTCCAAGCTCAACTATTGGGCCGGCTCCAACAACTGGCTCTACTGCTGACCATCGACCGGGCGGCAGAAGGCCTCAGCGCGCTGCTCGGCCCCGGCCACCGCGTCGTCTTCCGCCACGCCGCCCGGGCCGGCTCCGTCGTTCAGCGACTGATCGGCGACCGCCGCGCGCGTGTGCTGCTCACCGGCAGCCCGCTGTCCGACAACAGCGACGTCTTCATCGCGGAGCCGCAGGACTGCTACCTGTAGCCGGAACGCGTTACGGCGCCGCCACCGTCTTGGGTTCCAGGGCGAAGGACGCGATCGTCGCTGCGCCGCCCGGTGCCATGCATCACCGGCGACGACGGGGCGGCTGCCGCCACGGCCAGGGGCCCCCGACCGGCGGTTGCCGGCCAGGGGCCCCTTGACGCGGTCAGGCTGTGCTGACCGGCCTACTGCGTCAGCCGTCGTTCTCCGACGACGGGATGAACGCACCCGGCACGTCCTGGGGAGCGTAGATCTTCTTCTCACCCGGGTACGGCTTCGTCCAGTTGTGCGATTCGTACCAGTTCAAGTGGTTCATCTGCGCGGGGGGAGCGTAGTCCGGCACGGCCTGGGGACCGGTCAGCCGCTGCTTCGACTTCCACTGGTCCCACTCGTCGGCGACGTTCTTCATGTTCGCCGGCACCGAGGCCGCCGGCACGGCCGCCGCCTGCGGGTTCTGCGCCGCGGGGGTGTCCAGACCACAGGACGGCGCGCCGTTCTTCACACCGTCGGTCAGCGAGACCCGGTTGGGCAGCGCGTTGAACGGCGTGAAGTCCGGGCTCTGGGTGAACGCCGCGGCCATCGGGGTGGCCGCGGTGTCCTTCTGGTTCATCGGCTGGATCCCGAGGATCTGCTCGATGGTGCGCATCATGTTGATCTGCGAGTAGTAGTGGCTGTCCACCACTCCGTGCTTGGCCCAGGGGCTGATGATCTGGACCGGGGCGCGGTGGCCGTCGACGTGGTCGAGGCCGGCCTGGGAGTCGTCCTCGACGACGAAGATCGCCGAGTCCTTCCAGTACTTGCTGTGCGAGATCTCGTCCACGATCTTGCCGACGGCGAGGTCGTTGTCCGCAACCTGGGCGGCACCGCTCACCGGGCCACCGGTGTGGTCGCTGGAGAGCCAGAACATGTTCAGGTTCGCCGGACCGTTCTTCTCGAAGTCCTTCTTCCAGATCTCGGCGCGGTAGACGTCCGGCACGCTGGTGTCGAACTTCGGGAAGCCGTGCACCGACACGTCGTTGAGCGACGGGATCGGCGAGGTCGAGTTCAGCGGGTAGGCGGTGTCCTGACCGGTCGCCGCCATGTTCTTGCTGTCGCAGTACAGGTTCTGCCAGCTCGCGCCCGACGGCTTGGTCAGGAACTGCTGGAACTCACCGAAGTTCCGCACGGACTTGCCGGCGTCCTGCGCACCGGTCCAGATGAAGCCGGTCCGCTGGTGGCCGAGAGCGTCGTCCTCGGTGTCGTAGCTGCGGGTGTACTCACCGGCGGAGGACTCGGTGTACTCCGGGTTGTCCGACTGCATCAGCCAGTTGTGGCCCTCGGCGGAGTTCGTGCCGATGTCGTACGTGTTGTCGAACAGGCCGAACTGCCTGGCCAGGGCGTGCTGGTTCGGCGTGACGTTCTCGCCGTACTGCGTCAGCGACGGGTCGCCGTTGCCCTGCGGCATGTCACCGAAGACCTGGTCGTAGGTCCGGTTCTCCTTGACGAGCAGGAAGACGTGCTTGATCGTCGAGGGGTCGCCGAGCTTGACCGGGACCGGCACAGGCTTGGCCGGGGAGCCGTCGGACTTCTTGAGCGACTCGCCGTTCCAGCCGTTCTGCTTGAAGACCTTGCCGGTGTAGGACTTGATCACGCTGTCGTCGGGCAGCGTGAACTTCTGCACGCTCGACGTCGTGTCGTGGGTGCCGTGACCGCTGGCCTTACGGCGGGCGTCGACACCACGGGTGTTGGAGACGTAGACCTGGTCCCCGACGGTGGTGATCTCCGAGGGGAAGTAGTCCGTCGGGAGCAGGCCGACGTAGGAGACCGGCTCCTGGGCGGAGGTGTACTTGTAGACGGCGACCGCGTTGGCACGGCCGAGGGTCACCAGCAGGTGACCGTCGTCGGTGAGGGTCACCGCGTCGGGCTCGTAACCCACCGAGGACTCGGCCCACGGCCGGGTGGCGATGGTCTGGACGACCTTGTCCTTCGCCGTGTCGATGACCGACACGTCGTTGGTCGCGGTGTTGGTGACGAACAGCGCTCCGTTCTTGGCGTACAGGGCGGTCGGGTGCAGACCGACGTCGATGCTGGAGACGGCGGCGTCCTGGTTCGCCAGGTCGATGACGCTGACCGTGCCGCTGGTGGTGGCAGCGGTCTTCTGGTCGGCGAGTACCTGCGTGCCGTACGAGTTGATCGTGGGCTCGCCGGGCTTGGCCGGGCGGCCACCCTCGTTGCTGACGTAGAGCTTGTTGCCGACGACGATCATGTCGCGCGGGGCGTTGCCCACGGCCCAGCTCTGCTTGATGGTCCCGGTTGCCGCGTCGATGGAGACGACCCGGTTCTGGCCGTTGACCGCGGAGTACACGGTCTTGCCGTCGGCCGAGAACACCGCCTCGCCCACCAGGGCCTTCTTGGAGCCCTGTGCCGGGATGGTGACGGTCCTCGGGCTGGAGACGCTGCCGTCCGCGTTCACGGTGAACACGGTGTAGCCGTCCGGCTGGCCCAGCCACAGCTGCTTGCCGTCGGGCGAGTACGTCGGGCCTTCCTGGCCCACGTTGTTGCTGCTGATGCGGGGGTTGGAAGACGCGGCGTTGCTGACGAGCTGCTGCGTCTTCCAGTTCTTCAGGTCCACGATGGCCAGGGCCGCGCCACCGTCGGTGACCGAGGCGGCCATGTGCGTGCCGTCCGGGCTGACCGAGGACGACATGATCTTGCCCTGGTCGATGACAAGACGGTCGCCGTACGGGGCGATGTACTGGTTGCCGGAGACGACCTGGCCGTCGGCGGTGACCTGACCGACCTGGTCCGTGCCGAACTGGTGGGTCTGCGCGAACGCCGTGCCGGCGGCCACGAGGGCGACAGCGGTGGTGCCCGCCGTCAACAGCGGTATGCGGCGGCCGATTCGTCTACCGAGGAGGCTGATCCCAGCGTCCTCGACGAGCTTGCGGCGGCGAGTTACCTGCATTGAGGGTTATCCCTTCGGGGTTGTGTCGAGCAGTTCGACGTTGCCGTCGAACTGCCACAGCGGGTTCGGTGCGTCGCCTTCGGGGGTCCGCACCAGGAAGTAGCCGTTCACTTCCTTCGGTCCATCGCCATCGGCCATGAACCGCCCGTCCGGAGTGACGTCGAGTTGGTAGATGGCCTGTCCTGTGGCCTCGACGCCGGGAAGATGCCAGGTCACGACGCAGCGCCAGTCGTTGCCCGGGCCTTGCGCTGCGACCCTGGTGCTTCCCTTGTCGCACGTCGCCGCGGCCTTCAACTGGGCCTCGGTGACGGAGGGTCGGTGCAGTTGGTCGGTCTGCATGCGGTACAGGTGCGCGAACGCCGTGGCGACCGAGCGCTGCACCTTGTCCTGCTCGATCCCGGAGCCCGTCGCCGAGGTCGTCGCGGCGACGACCGCAAACGACACGGCGGCCACCCCGACGAGCGGCAGGACTCCGACGGTGATCGCGCGGCGGCCCGAGCCGTCGTGGGTCGGGTTGGTGAATTCGCGTCGCACGAAGAGCACATAGGCCAGCGCCGTCGCGACCACGGCCCACACGAGGCTGACGACGACACCGATCAGCAGCGGGGCGAGCTGCTGCGGGCTGGTGAACAGTCCGTTCCAGGAGATGAAGGCGTAGCTGGGCAGGGCGATGCGGACGGCCACGGGGAGTGGCAGCATCTGGGCGACCGCCATCGCGAGCGAGAGGAGCACGGGCAGCAGCAGCCCCATCGGGGAGCGTCCCAGCGTGACCGACCCGAGGAAGCCGAACCCGGCGAGCGCCAGGGTCGGAGCGAGGACGCAGATCCAGGAGAGCAGGGCCTGAACGGCGGCCTCCTGGCGGTCGGCGACCAGCCGCTGGTCGGCCTCGACGGCCACCTCCTGGCGCCGTCGGACGCCGCCGTTCAGGCCCTGCTCTCCTGGATCTGCGTCCTCGCTCCGACCCTGGCGCTCGCCGGGTTCGGCTTCCTCGGGTCGGTCACGCTGGGACGCTCCCCGATGGGGCTGCTGCTGCCCGTGCTCC
>NZ_MUBM01000234.1 GCF_002154505.1 Streptomyces carpinensis
GGCTTCGCGCCGAAGGCAGCCGTGCTGAGAACGACGAACAACGACACGAAAAGGACTCGCCGCACAGCGCGGACGGTACCTGCGCCACAGCCTCGTTGTCGATGCCTTCAACATAACCATGTGCGGCAGTTGACCAAGGATGGGGTGCGTGTGCGTTCTGTGACATGGTGCACGCAGTGCCTCACGAGCCCGGCTGAGACTGCCGGGCTTTCTACTGCCCCAGGGGCGCCACCTCTCAGGGGTAGGCTGGCACCCCCGGCCCCCGCCCCCAGGCCTGGGGGCGGGGGCCGGGGGTGCCAGCCTACCCCTGAGAGGTGGCGCCCCTGGGGCAGTAGAAAGCCCGGCAGTCTCAGCCGGGCTCGTGAGGCACTGCGTGCACCATGTCACAGAACGCACACGCACCCCATCCTTGGTCAACTGCCGCACATGGTTATGTTGAAGGCATCGACAACGAGGCTGTGGCGCAGGTACCGTCCGCGCTGTGCGGCGAGTCCTTTTCGTGTCGTTGTTCGTCGTTCTCAGCACGGCTGCCTGCGGCGCGAAGCCCACTGCCGCTCCGGAACGAAGCTCACAGCCATCCGCGGCGCCTGGCATATCACAACCGTCGGCGGCACCTGGCGTGGTCGGCTATCTCCACGCCGAGTCTGCTGGGGTGACGTTCCTCCAGTGGAAGACGGACGGCGCTGGCGCGCTGGACGGCACCATCGATGGAGCCGCCGTTTCCGGCAGCCCGCCGAACTCGGCCGTCACCACCAATGCGGGCTCGCTGACCGGCCAGTTGGACGGCCGATCGGTGTCGCTCCAGGTGAGTTTCCACACCGACTACGGCAGCCTGTCCGGTGACACCCTTACGTTGAACGTGCGCCAGAGCGACGGCAGCATCCGGCCCATCATCTACCGTCGGGCCTCCCCGAGCGACTACAACCAGGCACTGACGACGCTGAGGACAGCGGTCGCGGGCGCCAACCGTCGTGCGGGTCATGACCAGCAGACCGCGCAAGAGATCAAGTCGCTCACGGACGACTACAACACCGTCGGATCAGACAAGGGCACACTCAACGGCGACTTGTCCACGCTGGCGTCCGACGTCTCCACCGCTGGTAACGATCTTAAGACCGCGCACGACGACGAGAAGAAGGTGCTCGCCGAATCCTCCAGCGGTACGACGGACGTTTGTGTCGATGCGAACGGTGTCGATGTTGACGCCAACGGCGTGAGCGTCGATGCGAATGGTGTGAGCACCGACCTGGTCACGGTTACGAATGATCTGTCGGCGCTGCGGAAGGCCGTCTCAAGTCTCCAGTCCAGCTTGCAGGCTGTGCGGACCGATGTCCCCACCTACAACGGCGGCGACGGGAACCCGGATCTCACCGAGGCCAAGAAGGCGATCACGGACGCTCAGTCGTTTACCACCGGTCTGGTCACACAGGTCAACTCCGACATCGATCAGGTCAATGCCCATGTTGCCGACGCGTACAGCTACTCGGCCGCCACGAGCAAGGCTGGGCAGTGCGGGTCCGCGTCCTCCGCGCCGACACCGATCGAGCACATCAAGTGAACGGCGCCCAAGTCGGGGATTGCATTGCCGGTCGCGCAGGCTGCCGACTGCTGGCGCACGGCGGCGTTTACGTCGGCGAGGTCCCAGAGGGCGAGTGCTTGGCCACGTGAAGGGTTGGGCTTCCATTCGGCGGGCTTGACGCCGCGGCGGCGTGCCCATTCCCGGGACTGGCCCGGCTTCATGCCGAGCGAGTACACAGCCATGGCCGTTGTGACGAGGGACCTGCCGTCACGTCCGGTGTGGGTGGTGGCCACGTACCCAGTGTGCCCGTGTCAGTGGCGTGCGAGACGATGCCCGCATGCCGACCCTGGACGACCTGCCGCCGTACCGTCGCGCGAAGCTGCTGTGGGAATTCGCGCACCTCGGCGTGGCGGGAGTCGAAGAGATGGTGCGTGAAGCACAAGCCTGTTGGGTGCCCAGAGGTGACAGGATCCGCCCGCGTGCCGTTCTCGGCGACGATGGGCTGTACCACCTCGCGGGCGCGAGCGGAATGGTGTGTACTCCGCATTACGGAAAGCCGGAGCCCACGTTGTCCGGTGAAGGGATCGCCCTTGCGGACGTTCCTCGTCAGCAGCAGTGCCGCCAATACGGCAAGGATTCGGCTCTTCACCACTGGCCGCCACCGCATGCGAGAACAGCGGCCGTCCGCCGCATGCGTGCTGCCCTGGTTGAAGCGCTGGGTCCGGACTGCCACTTGTGCAGGCGATACCCGGGAGCGATGGTCGACCACGATCACGAGACCGGCCTGGTCCGCGGACTGCTGTGCGCGCTGTGCAACCGATCTCTGGAGCAATGCCCGCACGTCGACAACTGCCCGAAGGCTGAGTACATGGACCACCCGCCGGCCTCGGCCCTGGGCTTGTCGTATCCGAGGCATCTGGAGTGGAAGCCGGGCGCGGCGCGGCGGACTCAGGTGATCGGCGATCTAGGGTTTGACCCCTTCGCCGAGTGGCGGCTGACCCGGGATGGGTGAGCGGCTGGCCCATACTGGCGTGATGTGACGTTCCAGTCTCGCCTCAGCAATCAGGTCATTGGAACCCCGCCTGCCAGTTGAGAAGGCACCTGTCCGCCAGAGGCCTTGGGCTGCTTCCTCTCCGCGTGTCTCTCCTTCAGCCTCTGTAGCTTCGCGGGGCGCTGGAAGACCTCATCCAGCAGCACGTCCATGAACTCCAGGATCGCTTCGGCGTCGTCCGCCGAGATCGGTTCGTCGCCGATGTCCCCATGGGCGATGCTGTTGCCGTCTTTGCGGATTTGGTGGCTCGCGTCGGCAGTGAGCGCGCTGATCGTGCCGCCATCACGAAGCGCATCGATCTTTCCGACGATGCCGTGGGTCGCGATGCCCTTTGCCTTGGCTGTCGCCTCTACCACGGCTCGGGCCAACGCGACGGCTGCACGAGCGGCACCGATACTCAGGCACGCGTGAGCCTCACTGGCTGTGCTGGCGATCTCTGGTGGAACGTCCGGGAAGTCAGGCCTGTGGATCTTCGCGGGCTCCCACTGAATCTGGGCCTCCGCCATCTGCTCCTTTGTCGTCCCTGACTGCCTTCCGACGTCAAGGGCAGCCAACCCCACGGAGAGGCGGGTGCACTGCTCGTTAGAACACCGGAAGACGGACATGTACACCGACCTGACAGTGTCAGGCGCGTTGAGATGCGGAGTGCGCTCCCAGAGTTGCCTGGGTAGTTGATAGGGGTCCAGCAGCATGGTCATGTGAGTGCGGTCTCCGCACCAGCCGCAGATCGTGCTCGCCATGGCACGGACGATACGCCCCAACTTACCTAGGACGCACGGAAGTTTGCCGCGACGACCTTGCTGGACCGTCGGCTGGTGAGTGGCGGGCCGGGGTTCTACCCCTCCCGGGCGCACAGGTTCTCGCAGCCGCCCCGACGCGGACGATGTACGACCGCCCGTACGCCGCCCCGCTACAACGGCTGCATGCCGAGCGAGTACGCGGCCATGGCCGTGGTGATGAGGGGCCGGCCGTCACGCCCGGTGCTGGTGCTGGTCACGCATCCAGTGTGCCGCCCTGGCCGGCGTGCCCTTGTCTATTCCGGTTTCACCGGTCCGGTCCACTCTCGCTGCTCGAACGTCCCTTCTGCAGCCCGGTTGGCCTCCCAACGGCGCTCCTGCATCTCTCGGATTTCATCGGCCCGAGAGGCGCGGAGGCCCGATTCGATAACGAAGTGCCGAGCCCACTCGTAGTCGTCGGCCGTCAGGGAATCGTGCGACTTCAGCAGTAGGTAGCGACGTTCCCCATTGGCGTAGAGGTCCACCCTTGGCGTGATGATCTTGAACCGCGCCATGCTGGTGTAATCGATGCCCAGGCTCATCGCTGTCAATGCGTCCTGTCCCGCGCGGGCGAATTCGGTTAGCTTCCCGAGCCGAGACCATTCACGCGCGTACGACCCGTCCACGCGGGGTGCGTCGAACGTCTCCAGCCTTCGGCCGAAGTTGAAGGGGGACGGGCCGGATCGAACATCGCCTCGCGAGTAGTGGCGCAGCAGGGTGTCGAAGGCGATGGCAACACCTGCCACCGCCTGGACGTAGTCTCCAATGTCGGCGTGAGTTTGAGCGTCTCGCAATATGTGCGCGACGTCGGCTTGAGTCAGGAGGTCGACCATGTCGATCGAATCGAAGTCGACTCCGAAGACCTTCGGCGTGACCGTGGTGAAGAAGTCAGCAAGCGTCTCCCTGGCCTGCTCGATCTGGTGCTCAGAGGGAAAGGTGCCGTTGTGCTTCAGCGACACCCGCGCGTCGTTCAGCCGGCGCATAGGTTCCTTCTTGGACAGCTCGAACTTCGGCTTGATCACGCCCCAGTAGCCAAGGAACTCCGTGGCCCGGGGCAGCTCGACACCCAGGTGCTGCGCGACGAGGCCGACATAGTTCTCGACGGCGTCGTGGAAGGAAGTGATGGCCCGAGACCGGAGCGGGGCTGGCTGTCGGCTCTGCTCGATGCCTTCTCGGTACAGATACCGGACGTACGCGAGCCTCTGCACGGTCAGTGGGTCAAGGGCGGGCGGCATGGGAACTCCAGGACTTAACGGGGAGGGTGTGATTCTGCTGTTGGCGCGCCCTGGCACACGCGCACGGATATCCGTACGGTGGCCCGTGGATTCCGCGAGGGCCCCGGCCTCCCTGCTGGGCACGGGGAGGACGGGACCCTCGCGCCTCGGTCAGCCGAAGGCCTGGGTCAGGGCAAGACCGATCAGACTGACCGCGACGACGGACAGACCGAGGGCCGCCCCCTGCTGCTTGGCGACCTTGCCGAGGTACGCCTGACCGGCCAGGGCCGCGACCATGACGACAGCCGCCTGCTGCTTCTTCGACATATCTACTCACCTCCTTCACGTAGTTGGAGTGCAGCATGGCACGAGGGTCTGACAACGACCTTTTGATTAGCAGCCGTTGTGGGTGTGAGCTGGGCGTTTTGCGAGACGGTTTGCGAATCCACGCGGCCGGATGCAGAGTGCGCGCCATGCGCTACTACGTGATGAGCGGCCCGCACCAGGGCGACACGGGCACGATGACCGACGGCGTTGGAGAGGTCCGCCTTCCCCATCCCGCGATGCGGGGCGTGCACTGCCGGTACAAGGTCAACAGCACCGACGCGGTGATCGACCAGGAGGGGTCCGAGCCGGGCGTGCAGCTGCACTACGCCGGCGACGTGTCCCTGCAGTGACGGCACGGTCCGGCACGCCGTGGTGGCGTGCCGGACCGTGCCGTCAGCCGTCTAGCCCCCACCGGATCTCATCCGTCTGCATCGTGAACTGGAGAGACGCGCCGGCTCCCATGATGTCCAGTGAGTGCTTGAAGCATGGCGATCCGTCCACGTCCGCGAGCGGATCGTTCAGGCAGCCGTCGTTCGTGTAGCCGTCTGAGGCGCGCATCATCTTGTCGAGCTCGTCCGTGGACCGTGGGTACATCCGTTTCGCGCTGGCTTCTGCGATCGCCTGCTGGAGGTCGATCCCGACGGTGACGATGTCGGTGAGGTGGTCGGCGCATTGCTTGCTGCCGACGTGCGTGCAGACGCCTTGTACGTCGGTGGTGGTGGCCTTCTCCAGCTTTGGGACCCAGGCGGTGGAGAGCTTGGGCGCGGCCGTGCTCGACGCGGCCGTGCTCGGCGTGGCAGGGGTCGGCGAGTTGGCGGTGGTGGCGCGTTCTGCCTTGCTGGGCGAGGGCTCGTTGCTGCAGGCGGTGAGCGTAGCAGCGAGGACGGCGATGGCGACCAGCGCCGTTCTGGTGTGCACGCCTGGTCAGCCTTCCCATACAGTGTAGACGGCCCGGGTCGCCTTGTCCTGGGCGGGGATGCCGGTCCACTGCTCGCGGTAGCTCATCCCGGCGGGCAGGTTGTCGGGCGCGTTGTCGGACGAGCCGGAGTCTCCGCCGACGATCTGACCGGCCGCGTCGTAGAGGATGACCTGCTGGGTGACCATGCCGTTCAGGTCGCTGTGCGTGTTGTTGGTGACCTTCACCGTCAGGTTGTACGAGAACGGGTCGTTCGTGAACAGGTCGTCGCGGCTGCCCTGAGTGAGCTTCAGCTCGCTGCTGGCGAGCATGGGCTGCTCGACGGCTCCGGCTCTGCCGAAGGCGTCCTTCGCCTGCGTGACGTCGATCTTCTCGGGGGTTCCGGTGAGCTGGGTGAAGCTGCCGCCGAGCGTGCCGAGGAAGTCCAGCGTGGTGTGGGCGGGGATGTTCGGCAGGGTTTCCTGGCCGGAGCCGACGATGGTGCCCGTCTTGTCCAGGGCGCGGGCGTCGATGGCCACGGATGCCAGGGAGTTGCCGGGGTTCGTCACCCGGGCGACGTAGGTGACGCTGGTGTCACCGCTGTCGTCCTTCCCGGTGTGGCTCCACACGAGGCGCACGTCGGCGCGGGATTCGCTCGGCTGGTTGGCAACGGGCGCGCTGTCGCCGGCGGCGTGGGCGGCCTTGCTGTCGGGCTTGTCGCTGCTGCACGCGGTGAGCGTGACGGCGAGGACGGCGATGGTGGCGAGCGCGGTTGTTCTGACGTGCATGGTCCCCCCAAGGACGGTACTAACGCCCGTCATTGTGAGGACTCTGTGAACTTCATGTACAGAGCAAGCAGATTTCGTGGCGCATCTGTGACCGATCCCCCTTGGCGGCGAGCCGGGGTTCTCCCCCCTCCCGGACGCACGGGTTCACGCGGCCCGTCCCCAACGTGGGCGGTGTACGGCCGCCCGGTACCCCGCGCCGCGCCTTACGAGGGCTCCAAGCCGAGCCAGTACGCGGCCATGGCCGTGGTGACGAAGGGCCAGCCGTCACGTGCGGCGCTAGTGCTGGCCACACACGTCCAGTGCGCCGGACCGATGGTCTTCCCCCGCCACCCACGACCCGCTCACAGGTGCTCCCCTCTCGCGAGTCGAGGCGGGAGCACTCCTACGCTCGCCATAAGATCCGTGCACGTGGCACACACTCTTGAAGAACTCGTGGTGATGCAGCGCGCAGCTGATCAGGCGCACAGCAAGGTGGAGGACCTGCGTTCTCAGTACAGGCCGCCCGCCGCGGAGCCATGGGGCGAGCAGCAGAGTCAGACGTACGAGACCGCGTGGCGCGCGTGGCGTGACCTCGCCCGCGACGTCCAGGCCGCGGTCACCGACCACGCCCAGGCGGAGGGGCAGCCGCGGAACGAGGTCGAGGCCAGTGTGAAGCAGGCGGCTCGGCACGCGGAGTAGCCCCGCGTGCGCGGCTCCGGCCGCCGGGTGAGGGTGGGGGCACGGCCGCTGCGCGCGTCGTCGTCTACCCGCCCGACGGAGCGCGGCGGGCGCAGGGTGCGCGTGGACGGCGTGATCCCGGGGACGGCGTACTCGCTGCACGATCTGACGGTGTTCCTGGAGCGGGTCAGCCTCGAGTGCTGGGATGAGCTGACATGGCCGCGCACGCCGAGCTGTTCGAGTGGGGGCGGCGGGCTCGCCGTCTGGAAGCACTGAGGCTCGTCCCCTTCACCGTCAACCCTTGGTCACCACCAGCCGTTGCGGCTGCGCCAGATCGATGTGTGCTGGCGCGTTGCTCTGCGGTGGGCCAGCACGCCCACGATGTAGAACGGCTTGAAGATCCACCAAAGCAGCCACGCCTCGAAGACGAGGCACCACCACAGCAGCAAGAACGGCGCGGTGATGCAGCCGACCCCACTGCTGCCACCGTTTCGGCGCCGCCGCCGTCCGCCGGTCAGCGGGATGCTGCCGCCGATGGACAAAGGGCCGGGAAGGGGAATGCGCCAGCGTAGCCGCACAGTGTGTCCTTTCGTGGCTACTTACCGATGCGGATCTTCTCGCTGTCGAGCAGGGCGGTGTGCGTCGCCGAGACGATGATCAGCAAGATGAGCAGCAGCCCGGCCCAGTTCTTCGGGTCGTTGCCGGAGACGGCGGTCGCGAAGACGAGAACGGCTACCTCGGCGATGACGTACGCCCCGGCGAGCCACGGCTTGATGACACCCCTGACAGCGGCCACGACGAACGGCACGGCGGCAAGGAGGCCGATACTCACGATAGGGACCAGTGTCCAGATGACGCGCGCGAGAGTAGAGCCGTACATGCGCGGCCGGGTGGGCGTTAGCGGCGCGTTGAAGTACGGGTTCGGATCGTAGGCCATCGATTGCCCCCAAGGTCGGTGCGGAGACCGTTCATCTAGACGCGGTGACAGCAGATGCCGGGGAGCGGCTGACCTCGTCTACAACTCGCGACCCTGACAAGTGCTGTGCGTGGCAATGGCGTTGACTGGATAGAGCACCGGGTGCCCGCGCTTCCGCTACTGAGTCCTCTCCGGTACAGGAGACGTGTGCGCGGACATCGTGGCC
The DNA here is from genome assembly GCF_002154505.1 of Streptomyces carpinensis. Lineage (GTDB taxonomy): Bacteria > Actinomycetota > Actinomycetes > Streptomycetales > Streptomycetaceae > Streptomyces > Streptomyces carpinensis. The sequence continues at coordinate 8,370 of NZ_MUBM01000234.1, forward strand.
GGTCCAGCCACACCGGCCGCTGGACATAGTGACCCTTGCCGGGCCAGGCGCCAGCACCCCGCGGGGTGCCACAGGTGACAGCCGATGGTCGCGAACTCCGCACCATGGCGAAGGCTGTCAGAAGCTGCCACAGAACAGGTTGGGTTGGACCGCGGTACGGTCCTCGGTCTGCGGCTGCTGGCCGTGGAGGTGCCGGTCGACCGTCCAGTTCCACCAGGCGGCCCGGTCGCGGCGGGGCCCTTCTGCCAGGCGGAGTTGGTCGGCGCGGACGTCGTGCACGGTGCCGTCGAGGATCAGCCACACCTCGCTCTTGGGCAGGCCGGGCCGGGTGACCATGGCGAGGTGGTGGATGTCGCCCCAGCCGGGGTGCAGCCCGCCGGGCTTGACCCACGTCCAGGTGCCGGGCCGGATGTCGCCCGGCTGGGCCGGGGTGTGCTGGTAGGGCGGGCGCTGGCGTCGGCGCCGCCACGGCTTCGCCGGGTAGTGGTGGCTCGGCGGCAGGTGCGGGTGGGCCTCCCGGTAGGCGGCCTGGTCGGCGGCCTGCCGCACGATGACGTCGGCGGCCGTGTAGCAGCGCTCCCCCAGGTGCCAGTTCCTCGGGCCGCGCTTCTCCCAGTAGGTGACCTGGCCGCACGTGCACCGGCTCGGGGTCAGGTGCTCGCCGGCGGTCGCACACGGCCAGGGCGTGTGGCAGGCGCGGCACGTCCAGCCGTCGGCGATGGAGGGGAGGTGGGCGTCGGGCAGGCGGATCGGACGCATCGGGTTCCTCTCGTGGGTGAGGCCCGGGACCGCGGGGGTCTCGGGCCTGGTCGGTGGCGGGGGCTGGTCAGCCGACGGGCTCGATGCCGTCCAGGAGGCAGGTGGCGCACGGCTTCCGGTACATGCACGGCCGGTGCGGGCGGCCGTCCTTGTCCGTGCAGTGCACGCAGTCGTCCGGGTGCTGCGCCTGGCACGGCCAGCATTCGGTCAGGGCGTGGCGGGCGTAGACCAGGGCCTCGTGCTCGTGGTCGTACCGGGCGGCGTCCTCGGGGTCGCAGCCGCACCGGTCGTGGAACACGCCGACCTGCGTGGTGCGCAAGGTGACCGTGCGGTCCTCGCGGACCTCGTACGGCTGACCGTCCTGCGGGCCGAGCACGTGGTACACCGCCGGTTCACCCTCGCCGGTGGGCTCGATGGACTTCAGGACGCCGATCCTGGCCGGGGCGAGGACGAGGGTGGTGCTGCCGGTGACCTCCACCATGTACGGCGGGTCGGGCTCCAGGCCCAGGACGCCGACGCGCTTCCTGCGGATCTCGGTCGCGCGCTTGCGGCGCTTACGGGCGATCTCCTGGAAGGCCATGCCGACCGTCGCCCGCCGGCTCTCGCCGGTGGCCCACACGCGGCGGCGGCCGTTGACGTCGCGGGCCTCCCAGCCGTCGTCGGTGCGGTAGACGGCCACCAGCCAGTCGGTGACGTTGGTGTGGGCCGGGGTGTCTGCCGGGAACGAGCCGAGGACGGCGAACAGGTAGCCGTGGCGGCCGAACGGCTGGCCCTCCGGGAAGCGGCCGGGGCCGTACATGGTGAAGTCGATCCCATAGAGCGTGAACTCGGGCTCGGGCGTCCTGGTGGTCATGGCGTTCCCTTCGAGCTGGCTGGTTGAATCGGGGGCGGGGCCGGGGAGCGCTGCCTGCTCCCCGGCCCCGTCGGCTGTCAGTTCTGGGCCGGTGCGGTCAAGACGTGGAGCGTTGACCGGGCGCCTGCCGGGCGGGAGGCGCACAGGTACTCACCCCACTCGTCGTTCACGCGGGTTCCGGTCCGGTCCCAGACGAGCGGCCGGTCGCACTGGGCGCAGTTCCCGGCGGCCTCCCCCGGCGTGCACTGGTCGTCGGCCGCGAGGCGGGTCAGGTAGTGCAGGGTCTGCGGGAGGTCGAGGACGCCCTGCACGGTGCCGCCGGGGACCAGCGGGCACGTGGCCGCCGCGGTGGAGGCGACGATCACCCGCTTGTAGCCGCCGCAGATGTCGGCGTAGCGGACACCGGCGCGGGTCTGCGGGGTCGAGCGGACCCGTCCGTCCAGTCTGAGTTCGCCGAGGACGACCGTCCGCTTCAGCGTGGACGGGTCGACGTGCCCGGCCGCCGCGAGGATCGCGCAGGCGATGGCGAGGTCGGTGGTCGAGTCGGGCTCGCCCGAGCCGTTCAGGCTGACGGTCAGCTCACCGCGCGGCCAGGCGTAGCCCGCGTTGATGATCGCGGCGCGTACGCGGTCGCGGGCCTCGGGCATCGGCTGGCTGTCCGGGCCGACCAGGGTGAACGAGGGGACGCGGGCGGGGGCCAGGTCGGCGTGGACGTCGCACACGAGTCCTTCGTGGCGGACGTGGGCGCGGGCGTGGCGCATGCTCGGCGGGGGCTCGGGGAGCTGGACGTCGCGGTACGGCTCGCCCTTGTACGAGATGCGCCAGCCGGCTGCTGCCAGCCCGCCGAACGGGATCGCCTCGCGGAACAGGTCGTCGACGTCGTCCACGAGGCCGTCGTTGAATGCGTGTTGGGCGCTGGCGGGCGCCCACCAGAGCGTCTCGCCCTGGGCGTCGCGGACCTCGTGGAGTTCCTTCTCCTCGCAGTCCACGGTGATGGCGGCCGCGGTGGGCAGGACGTCGCGGATGAGGCGGGCCGCGTAGGCGATCGTGTCGGCCAGCAGGGCGGTGCGGGCCTGCAGGGCGTTCTCGAAGGAGTTGGCGCAGAGGCGGGAGAGCGCGCCGGTGGTCGGGTCGGTGTTCAGGGTGTCGCTCATGGGGTTCCTCTCGGAAGGGATAGGGCGGGCCGGGGAGCGCTGCCTGCTCCCCGGCCCGTGATGGTCGGTCAGTTGTCGGCGGTCAGCCCGTAGTCGTCCAGGCCGGACTGCTCGCGCATGCCGGCCAGGAACTTGTCGGGGGCCTCGCGGGCGGTGGTGCCGAACTCGGTGTTGACCGAGCCGAAGGCGTCGGCCGCTTCTACGCCGATTTCCTCGAGCGCCGCCGCGCGCCGGGCGGGGTCGGTCGGGGCGGGCGCGATGTCCCACAGGGTGTAGCCGGTGCCCTGGTCCTGGCCGACGATGATGAACTCGCGGGCCTCGGTGGTGGTGGCGGTCATGGCGTCCTCCTTGGTGAGGGGTTAGTGGGTAGCCACTATGACCAACGCGTGACTACCCGTGGGGTTCCGGGTTGGATCGGAGGTTTTCGAGGAAAAGCGCAGGTCAGGCGGCCAGCGCGTAGCGGTCGATCTCCTGGCCGGTGATGCACTCGACCAGCACGCACAGCAGGACCTCGGCCGCGTTCGAGGTAAGGGCGTCCCCAAGTTGCCTGACCTGGTCGCGCTTGCTGCCGAGGATCCGGTATCGGTCGCGAAGGCCAGCGCGCCTTTCGGCTGCGACATCGCCAGCAGCCGGTGGGCGATCGAGGAGTGCTTCCAGGCTGCCAAGAACGAGTGCGGTCTGGGCGAGTACGAAGTGCGTCGCTACAACGGCTGGCACCGGCACATCACCCTGGCCATGCTCGCCCACGCAATCGCAGTCCAGATCAGCGGCGACGCAAGGAGCGCTGCACAAACGGATCAGTACCCACCCCGCTCATTGTGGCGGAGATCCGACGACTCCTGGACGTTCTCCTGCCCACCCCCGAACCGGCCACGACCCCGTCGCGGCGACGCGCTGAACTAGTCAGCGTGGAGAAGATTTCTGCCGCGTGGAGGTCCGGCGACGAGGCCGCGACCGGCAAGGCCGCGGACAGGCTCGGCTACATCCGCGTCAGCGCGTGGAAAGAGGAGCTGCGATGGGGTCGTGGCCAGGCAGGCCGCGGACGGTTGGAGGACAGGAGCTCATCGCACAGGAGTAGCAATTGCTATGGGGCCGCGGCCAGACGGGCCGCGGAGAGCTCCGGCCAGGCGCCGGGCTTGGAATATTCCGGTCCGACTGCGGTGGGGTCGTGGCCAGGCAAGCCACGGGCAGCCGACCAAGACGGGCCCGTTGGACGCTGAGAAGTGGCCCCTCCGATTGGGCCGGGGCCGACCAGGCCGCGGACGAGTGCAAGCATACCGACGATCGGACCCGCGACGACGTGGCTGCGATGGAGCCGCGGTGTGGCAGGCCGCAGACAACTCCGGGGGCCGGGCGTCCGGACATGAACCAGGCGAACGTCTGATGGGGCTGAGGCCGGGCGGGCCGCAGACAGCAAACAGGCGGGCATGGCAATCCGTGCGGACGGACGCCTGAGATGGAGCTGCGGCCGAGCAGACTGCAGACAGCGGCAGCTCCACAGACACGCCCTCGGGCTGCCAGTACCCGCGATGGGGCCGCGGCCGGCCAAGCCGCGGACAGCGCCAATGCCGGTAGCCGGGTTGGAGCCGCCCGCCTGCCTGCGATGGGGCCGTGGCCGGGCAGGCTGCGGACAGGACGACACGTACGTCTACACCATTGAAGGCAACACCGTGCGATGGGTCCGTGGCCGGGCGGGCCACCGACTGCCTGCGCGGCAAGGACGGTCGGCACGACCTGATCGACCCTGCGGTAGGGCCGCGGGCAGGACGGACGCCGGGCATGATGCGGAAGCTCTTGCGCATGCGATGGGGCCGCGGCCGGGCAGGCCACGGACACACGGCTGGGCCACCAGCGACCACCGCGACTACAAGGGTCTGTGATGGAGCCGCGGCCGGGTGGACCGCGGGCAGGCCGTGCCGCCGGAATCATCTCCTTCTGCGCGACCCACCTGCGATGGGGCCACGACCGGCCAGGCCGCGGACGAGTGCAAGCTTATCAACGATCAGGTCCGCGACGACGTGGCTGCGATGGAGCCGCGGTGTGGCAGGCCGCGGACAGCCCTGGCGCAGGACATCGCGAACGCGCCGCACAAGAAACTGCGATGGGGCCGCGGCCTGGCAGGCTGCGGACAGTCCGACGTGCTCACCGTGACGTTCGCGCCGCAGGAGACCCTGTGATGGGGCCGCGGCCAGAACAGACCGCGGGCAGCCTCCGTGACCCGGTTTACATCGCCAGCCTCGTTCCAGCTGCGATGGGACCGTGGCCGAGCAAGCCGCAGGCATGCGTGCAGATCACAGCCGGCGACATACTCGGACGGCTCCTGCGATGGAACTGCGGCCAAGCAGGCCGCGGACAGGTCCGCGTGCAGTGATAGCGGGGGTGGTCCGGGTCGCCGCGATGGGGCCGCGGCCGGCCAAGCCGCGGACAATGCCGTCCTCGTACTGCGGGTCCATCTGGACCTGCACCCTGCGATGGGACCGCGACCCGGCAGGCCGCGGACAGAATCTCACCGGTGGCGTTGGTGACGTGATCAACGTCCTGCGATGGGGCCGCGGCCCGTCAGGCACAGATGGTTCCTCAACCCTAACGCAAGTGCCATGTTCAAGGTCCTGCGATGGGGCCGCGGCCCGGGCAGGCTGCGGACAGGATCGTGCTCTGGCCGACACGAGACGTCGACGTGGTCCTGCGATGGGGCCGCGGCCGGGCAGGCCACGGACACAGGTCCTCTTCGGGGATCCACATGGCCTTGGCTTCGGGGCTGCGATGGGGCCGCGGCTGAGCAGACCGCGGACAGTAGCGGCATCGCCCTCGCCGGATCGACATTCCCGCGCTGCGATGGGGCCGCGGCCGGGCAGACCGCGGACAGGGTGGCGTACGCGGGCAGCAGATCGGCGCAGGTAGCCCTGCGATGGGGCCGCGGCTGAGCAGGCTGCGGACAGCTGGAACCCGGTGATCGTGCCGGTGAAGCCAGACTCCCTGCGATGGGGCCGCGGCCAGGGAGACCGAGGACAAACAGAAGCCATCAAGTGGCGCGTGATCTACGACGCTCTGCGATGGAGCCACGGCCGGGAAGGCAACGGACAGGCCCCGACAGGCTGATCGTCTGGGGCGGCTACAACGAGCTGCGATGGGGCCGCAGCCGGGCGGACCACGGACAGTACAACACCGGTAATGGCGCCTGCGTCGAGGTCGCTCTGCGATGGGACCGCGATCGGGCAGACCGTGGACAGAAGCCGGCGAAGCGTTTCCCGCCAACCGAACCGGGCCTCTGCGATGGGGCTGCGGCCGAGAAGGCCACGGACAGCCAGGTGGACCAGCCGGGCTGGATGCCAGCTCGGGCACTCCGATGGGGCCGCGGCCGAGCAGGCCGCGAACAGAACTTGGCGGTGGCGATGGACTCGGCCGGAAACGTGCTGCGATGGGGCCGTGCCCGGACAGACCGCGGGCAGCTGGACGCGTGGCTCGCTCCGGAGCCTGCTCATGCCCTGCGATGGGGCCGCGGCCGGGCAGACCGCGGACAGGCGTGGGCCCGGGGTATGAAGTGCTGTACCTCCTGCCTCTGCGATGGGGCCGCGGCCGGGTAGGCCGCGGACAGGTCTCCGGAAAGGCATACCGGCGGGAAGTCGACGACCTGCGATGGGGCCGCGGCCGGGTAGGCCGGGGGCCAAACGAGTGCGGGCGGTGTCGGTCCACCTGCGATGGGGCCGCGGCCGGGCAGACCGTGGACAGAGGCGAGCGTGGGACCATAGCCGGTCGTGTCCAAGACCTTGCGATGGGGCCGCGGCCGGATAGGCCACGGACAATGCGTACCGCGACGGCGGGATGAACACGACCACGCACCTGCGATGGGGCCGCGACCGAGCAGGCCGCGGACAGATAGGCCTCTGCCAGCAGCAGCACCAGGTTCTCCTGGCTGTGATGGGGCCGCAGCCGGGCAGGCCGCGGACAGGTGGACGTCATCCCGCTGAACCGCGAGTACAACGACCTGTGATGGGGCCGCGGCTGGGCAAGCCACGGCAGTTCCTCCCCAGCCTTAACGCATGGGCCACCTTCAAGCTCCTTCGATAGGGCCGTGGCTAGGCGGGCCACGGACAGCGGCAGCTCCACTGACACACCCTCCGGCCGCCAATACCTGCCATGGAGCCGTGGCCCAACAGACCACGGAAACACCAGCGATTTGAGAGCCAGATCGACTGGATTCACCTGCGATCGAGCCGCGGCTGAGTGGGCCGCGGACAGGGGCGCCGAAACGAGCGGCTGCGTTACGGTGCCACCCCTGCGACGGGGCCGCGGCCACGTAGGCCGCGGATAGCTGGGATGGATTTGGCGGTCAGCACACCTGGGAACTCCTGCGATGGGGCGCATCCGGAACAGACCACGGAGAGCGAGGAGATGCGGCGCCGGAACGGCATGGAGCGGGTCCTGCGATGGGGCCACGGCCGGGCAGGCCACGGACAGTTGGCGCCGGTGTACTGCTGCACGCCGGGGGTGTTCCTGCGATGGGGCCGCGGCCGGGCAGGCCACGGACAGACGACCCGGCACTGGCAGTCAACTCCACGCAGATGACGCTGCGATGGGGCTGCGGCCGGGCAGGCCGCGGACAGATGTTGCAGATCTTGACCGTGGAGCCGGTCACCTTGCTGCGATGGGACCGCGGCCGGGCAGGCCGCGGACAGCACGGTGGCACCCCACGGCGCGTCACGCGATGTACGGGCCGCGATGGGGCCGCGGCCGGGCAGGCCGCGGACAGGCCGCGTGAGCTGCAGATTCCGTGTCTGGCCTGGTAGTCGTGTCGCTCTCCGGCGTGGGCAAGTACGGCTCTTTCGGACATTACGCTTCGGTGCGTTCCGCGTGTCGCTGGTGTGCTTGCGGTTCCGAAGTGGGGGTGGGGAGGAGGAGCCCCAAGCCGAAGTGGCTGTGGCGGCCGAGGGCGATTGGTCCGCTGAGGGGTTCGTCGAAGGTGAGATGGAATCCTCGGCTAGGTCGGTTGTCGTTGCGAGTCTCGCGTTTTGTCCAGCGGTGCTGGGTGTAGAGCGCCCAGTCGCCTTGGAGAAGCTTGCTCTCAGTTGGGGCGGGTTGTTGGCGGTGGGCGAGTTCGCGGGCCACTTCGGCGGTGAAGAACTCGGTGAGTGTCTGGCGTTTCTTGGGGTGTCGCACTGGCACGAAGGGGGTGAGGCTGGTGTAACGAGTGGCGGGTTTGGTCCATTCGGCGGGGAGGACGTCGGCCGCTGCTCCGTAGGCGGTGACGCGGAGGTGGAGGCGTCGTGGGCCCGGGACGCCTTCTGGAACGCCGATAGTCCCGGTGGTGGCTTGGTGGATGGCGTCGAGTTCCTCGGTGTCGAGCCCTCCGGGTGTCCAGATGATGATTTCGTCGATGCGGCGGTCGTGGTTGCTGTCCCAGGGCAGGAAGTGGGCGTGGTGGTGGCCGGTGAGGGGCGTGCCGTCGGCGGCCTTGCCGGCAAGGTTGCTGTGGCGCGGGGCCCGCCTGCCGTTGCCGGGGGTCAGGGGCTTGATGCAGCGGGATCGGAGTGTGTCGGTGAGCGGCAGGGTCTGGGTGAGCGGGGGAAGTGCGGCGCCGTTGATGGTGAGCCGGACCGCCGTGATCTTCTCCGTCTTGCGTTTGGCCCTGGGCCGGTGCGTTGGTGGCTGTGCGCGGGGCTGCAAAATGGGTGTCGCGTAGGACAGGAGTCGGCTGCCGGGCGGGTAGAGCAGTAAGCGGGCTCGGACGTCGGCGGGGCGCATGGTGAGCCCGTCGAGGTCCAAGGGGATGGTGGGAGCGAGGAGTTCGAGGTTCGTCCACCCGTTGGGGGCGAGGTCGTCGTCGTGGAGCTGGACGGCTGGGGTGTGGGTGTCGGTGGGGATGTCGTCGGCGCTGGTGAGCAGGCGGGCTTCGACGATGCTGTCCGCGCGGCCGAGGTAGGGCAGGGATTCTGCGAGCTGGGCCAGGGTTTTGGCCTGGTCGGTGGCGAGGTCGCCGGGCCATTGAACGTAGATGGTCGCGTCACCGCCAAGGACGGCGAAGGCGTCCAGGGCGAGGTCGGTGCCTGCGCTGCTGCCGGAGCGATGGGTGCTGTCGGGGAAGTAATGGCGGCTATGGCTGAGGTGGTGTGGCGGGATGCGGTAGGTGGGCGGGGAGGACAGCCGGGCGAGGACCTGGTGGACTTGGTCGGCGTCCAGGTCGGGGCAGCGTTCTTTCCAGGTGGAGTAGAGGGCGCGCAGGATGCGCCAGGGTGAGGGGGGCAGTTCGACGGCGCCTTCGTTGACGAAGTGTCCCCAGGGGGTGGCGTGGTACCGCTTCCAGGGGAAGTGCAGGGCAAGGGTGATCACCGGGCGCCGCCTGCGGTCTTCTTCTTGGGCTTTTCGCCGTTCCACAGCACAGTGAGGGCGCCGTGGGTGGGAAGGTCGGCGGTGACCTGCGGGAGGAGTTCGGCGATCCGGGCGGTGAGTTCGTCGCGTTCGGGGAGGTCTCCGGCGTTGCCGGTGGGCTTGGCGACGGGTTCGAGGTCGCAGGCGGTGCGCAGCCGCAGGCCGCCGTCGAGGAAGCTGCGGATCTCCCACAGGGCCAGCGTGGTGAGGAGTTCGGTGCGGAGTTCGCCGAGTCCGTAGGACCGCAGCAGGGCGGTGTCGATGGCGAACATCGCCCGGATTTCGCGTGCGGTCCATTCCACGCGGTGGAAGGGGACGGACCCGTAGCCTTCGCTGGTGCCGCCGGCCCCTTCGCTCTGGTCGCCGAGGGCGTGCCGGACGCTGTCGCTCTTGCGTCCGCCGCTGACGGCGCGGCGGACGTCGTGGGCTTCGATGACGGCGGAGATGGCGCGGGTGAATCGCGGCTGGCCCCACCACGCCTTGTTGTTGAAGAAGGTGCCGTGCAACAGCACGAAGGGGTCCAGGCCCATGAGCGCGTCGGCCATGGCCGGGAAGTTGAGCGGCTTGTCGTTTTCCAACCCCAGTCGGCTGGCGATGAGGTCGAGCATTTTGGTGCCGTCGAGGGTGGCTTCGCGGACGAAGGCGGAGGCGATCCGGTGGGCCTCGAGGCGGCTGGAGGTCAGGAATTCTTCGGGCGCGCTGGCGCGGTGGACCCGGATGTAGGGCAGGTCGGCGATGAGGTCGACGGGCTGCTGGGCACCGTGGTCCCAGGCGGTGGCCTCCAGGCGGTTGGCCATCGACTGCACGGACTCCACCAGGAGGGACGGGGTCGTGCTGCCGTCGTCGGCGAAGGTGTCGAAGGTGCCGGCGCCGATGTCGGGGAAGCCGGTGGGCTGGAAGGTCGAACCGAAGGCCGGGCGCAGGGGGACCTCGAAGCGGATGCGGTGGAGATCGGTGGTGATCACGGAGTGTCCTTTCACGTGCACGGTCTTCAGGTGGTGACGAGGGATGCCTTGTCGGGACGAGTCGCGGTCGCGGCGCTCAGCGCCTTGGCGCGGTCGCGGATATGGACGCGCATCAGGAGTGCAGCAGCCAGGCGCGTGCCGTCGGTGTGGTGCACAGCCACGGCGCCGGCGCGGTCCGGTGGGCGGCCGACCAACGGCCTGCATCCGGCGAGTTGCAGCCGCAGCAGCGCGTCATCGAGAACCCCGACGGGGCCGGCGGCAATCAGGCGGCCGATCCAATCGGGGCGCGGGCGCAGCGTCGCGGTCAAGGTGACGGGATCCGGTCCCCAGGTGGAAACCAGCCGGAACGGGTCGGCGGCGAAGAACGGCAGCAGCACGGAAAGCACCGGGTTCAGTGCCCGCCCGTGGTGTGCCGGGGTGGGCTGGCTGGTGGTCCAGCCCAGCGCCATCAGGCCACGCAGGTAGTTGGCGATCACCTCGTCATCGCACTCCCCGTCCACGAAACGTTCGAGGACGGGGAGTGCCACGGTCTGCCCGACGGGGAATTCCGCGGCGGGTAGTTCCGTGTCACCGACTGCGGCTTTGAGGGTCTGCAGGCGCAGTCGGTGGGCCTGGGCGAGTGCCTGGGCGAGGGTGGAGCCGAGGAGTTCGGTGCCTGTGGCGGGGCTGTCGGCCCACATCAGCCGGTCCCTGCTGCGTGTCACCCGGGTCAGCAGCGGCCGCAGCGCGGGCATGGCGCGCTCGGTGCGGGTCTCGGCGAGGGAGGCCAGGGCGGAGGCCAACTGCAACTCCAGTTGCCTGGCAAAACCGGGCGGGGGTTCCCAGATGCGGGATTGGCGCGGCTGGTAGGGGGCGATGTCCTGGCGGAGGCGTCCGGAGCGGGCGACCGCCTCGTGCAGGTGGCCGAAGGAGATCACGAAGCGGGCCATGGCCGTGGTATCGCTGCCGGTGATGGCCGCGAACAGAGCTTGATCACACTGGCGCAGCAGGGCGGCCACTCCTGCGGGGATCTTGTCTTTGCGGCGCAGCCGGGTCAGCCACACGTACGGCTCTGCGAGCAGGCTGTGCTCGTTGCGTAGGGCGACGGGGACGTCTGTGGCCCGGATGGCGATGGGGTTTTGGCCGAGGCGTTCGACGATGACGAATCGACGGAAGGCGGCCAGGTTGCGGTCGACGCCGAGAGCAGAGATAGCCAGGGCGAACAGCAGACCGTCTTTGGCCTGGGCCCCCGCCCACCGTGCCCGGCCCTCGCCGAAGAGCTGTTCTAGGGCGCGTATCGAGTCGT
>NZ_MUBM01000235.1 GCF_002154505.1 Streptomyces carpinensis
GGCATCCAGGACGCCCACAACCTCGCCTGGAAGCTCGCCGCCGTCCTCGAGGGCTGGGCCGGCCCCGGCCTGCTGGAGACCTACGACACCGAACGCCGCCCGGTGGCCGCAGCGACCAGCGCCCGCGCCTCCGCCCGCTCCGTCGAGCACAGCCACCCCGGCTTCGCCCCCGCCCCCGGCGTCGGCGGCGGCAAGCGCGGCGGCATCCTCAACGTCGTCCTCGGCTACCGCTACCCGCACGGCGCCGTCATCGGCGCCGCCCCCGACGCGGAGGCGGTGCCCGACGCCATGCGCCTGACCGGCGAGCCCGGCAGCCGGGCGCCCCACATGTGGCTGCGGCGCGACGGCGAGCGCCTGTCGAGCCTGGACCTGTACGAGCGCTCACTCGTGCTGCTCAGCGACGCCCGGTCGGGCGCGGGGTGGCACGCGGCCGCCTCGCGCATCGCGGAGGGCGGGGGCACGGGCGCCGGCGTACGCCTGGAGTCGTACCGGATCGGGCCGGATGCCGGAGCCGAGCTGGTCTACGACACCCCGGGCACCGGCGACGAGACGGCACCCGACTGGGCCCGGACCCACGGCGTCACACCCGACGGCGCCGTGCTGGTCCGTCCGGACGGCTTCGTGGCATGGCGGGCGGCAGACGCCGTGTCCGATCCGGAAGGGATGCTGCGGGAGGTCCTGGTGACGCTCCTGAGAACCGCCTGACCGGCCGATCCGGCGATACGGCGAAGGCCACCCGCGCCCTGCAGGGCGCGGGTGGCCTTCGCCGTGCGGAGCCCCTCGTGGCCGCTGCTGCTGCATTGGGATCACCGACGTCACCGGGTCGGGGGACCGCGCCGCCGACCGACAGGCCGGACACACCGAATAAGTGTGACCATCACATTAAGGTGACCATGCAACTCCGGACCGTCACCACACCTGGCAGGAGGACCAATCGATGAGCCTCACTCTGCAGCGCCTGCTCGGCGTCACCGCGGCGGTGGCCACGGGCGCGGCGGCCCTGCTCGGCACCGGCGCCAGCACCGCCCGCGCCGCCGAACGGGCGCACTGCGACCGCGCCGAACAGAACATGTGGAGCGACGGAGCCAGCCGCAACCTGACCGCCCATCACTGCAGCATCCCGTCCCACCAGAAGCGCTGGTACACCGTCGAGATCGACACCCTCGTACAGAAGCACTACAAGGGGGACACGCTGGACGGAGCGGTCGACCGGACCAAGACCCTGCACAACAGAACCATCAGATGCCTCGGCTACACCTCCGACAACGGCGCGGTGAACTGGTTCGGATGCCCACCCACCTGATCCGCCCACCAAAGGCCGGCGCCGTCGCCCCGCCCCCCACCCGGCTCAGCGTCGCGACGGACACCTGCACGCACATGGCCTCGGACACACAGCGCGAAGCAATCAGTCACATGGATCGCCCGCCCAGACGGGACCTCGATCGCGAGTGACCGCCCCGGTCGATGCCACCCGTGGATGCCGAACGCCCCGGACCGATCACCGGCTGGGGCGTTCGCGCTGTTCAGCGGAAGAGCCCCCTGTCGGATTCGAACCGACGACCTTCGCTTTACAAGATCCTCCCTGCACCTCGCAGGGATGCGTCTCGATGGACGGCAACGTGCGGTCTCGTCGCCGTCAACGGCTGCCGTCCGGCTCCATCGGGAGCCGAGACCTACGCATTACGAGTTGTCCGATCTTGGTCCGGGGGCGTCCGTGAGCGTACACACGGTCGGTTCCCTGCCTGCTCAGCGGGCGTCCCAGACTCCGGGGAACAAGGGCAGACGCTCCCGGAACAAGCAATGGCTGAGACCGGAACTGAGACCGCGGCGCCCGCAGTGCAGGGCCAGGGCCGTCCAGGGGCGGCGGGCGCACAGTCACACGGCGCGATGACCGCGGCGTTCTGGGCAATGGGCTCAGGACGCGCCCGGAAGCTGGGAGACCTCCACCGACTCGTTGGCGGACGGTGTCGCCGACGGGATCGGCTTGTCATAGTCCGACAGGGTGAAGGTCAGGTCGGTGCCGTTGCCCTTCTGGGTGCCCCCGATCAGGTATGGCTTGCCCTGCGTCGCCACGTAGTACGTGGCCGCCCTTCCGTCCACCTTCCCGGTCAGCGGGATGGCCTTCATGCCGTTGAACGTTGTCTCGGTGCCCTTCTTGACGTCCGTGAACGGCGCGCCGCTGCCGATGGGCTTCTGGAGGGCCTTGATGGTGCAGACGTCGGCCAGTTTCTTGAAGATCGTGTCGCTGGTCGTGCCGTGGATGTACCGGTTCTTGAAGCGCCCCGCGTCTGCTGTGCCCTCGCTGCCGGGGACCGTGGTCTTCCAGAACGTAGCGTCGGGTTTCACCCATACTTCCGCGCCGCGCCTGACGAGCTGGAAGCTGCCCTGGGTACCCATGGCTATCGAGCCGGTGCAGCCAGCCTGGTCGTACGAGAGGTCCGCCGAGCTGTCTCCATTGCCTTTCTGGGCGTCTGACCCCGTGTCCTTCAGCGTCATGCGGACGGACTTGGCGCTGAGCATGGCTTGGTACGCCTGATGGCGGATCTCCTTCGGTGACTTGTCCGCGATGCCGTTGCCACCGTTGTCGTCCGCTGAGAAGCCGAGCATGCGGAGAAGGATCGCGTGCGTCGTGGCGGGTGCGGCCTGGGCGGCGGCGCCGACGCCCAGGAGCGTCCCTGCGGCGGTTACGGTGATGGCCGCGACCTTGGCGATCCTCTTACGCGTTCGAAACACGACACTGTCCTTCTTTCGGTTGATGAGCCTCACTCCGGATCGGTGAGGTCGTGTTTCGAGTAAGCCCGAACGGGTCATGCGTCGTCACGCCACTGAATGCCGTGACTTGACACCCTCAAATGATCTTGACAAACTCCGCGTCCCGCCCAGGCGAGCCCGGTGCCCAGCCCCGTGACAGCCCTTCCGGCCCTGGGACGGGCCCCTTGACGGACCTGCGCGTATGCGCGGTCAGGACTGCCGCGTTTGAATCTACGTATGAGTACCGATCAACCGCTGCCGGGCTCCGAGGAACCGCCGGAGGAGCCGTTGTGGGGGAAACCTGACGCACCCGGTCCACCGACCGATATGCCGCCGCTGGCGGCCAGGTGGCGGCGGCTTCTGGCGCGGATCATCGACTACATCATGATCATCGGAGTCCCCTCCAACCTCATTGTGTGGATCTACGATCGCATTCACCCTGCTCTCGGCTTGATGGGGAGCGCGCTGCTGGGCATGATCTTCTGGCTCGTGTACATCGGCTACGACGGCTACCTGCTCACCACCCGCGGCCGGACCTTCGGCAAGCAGTGGATGAAGATCCAGGTCGGCATGCTCCATGACGGATCGCTCCCGGCCGGCTGGCCTGGCTGGCTGCGCGCTGCGGCCTACGGCCTGCCGGGGGTCCTCGCGGAGGCCGGATGGGCGCTCTGGGCGATCAACGTCCTGCCGGCGTTCGTCCCGTCCGTCCTCGGGATCCTCTGGCTGATCAACGTCCTGTGGTTGCTGTGGGACAAGCCCTATCACCAGGCGCTGCACGACAAGGTGGCCAAGACCGTCGTGGTCTCGGCCCAGTGAACGGTACTCACGGTTCGGCGGCGCTCTGGCAGCCATGATCGCAATGTCTCGGGCGAGAGCACCCGCGGGGAGGATGTCGTCGGAGTCGAGGACCTTCACCAGCTCGCCTCGACCGCGGCCCCAAGCCAGAGTCCGTGCCACTCCGGGACCGCCGCGCCTGTTGTCGCTCACTTTGACGCGGGAAGGAAGGCCCGGCTGCCGTAGCAGCCGGGCCGCCTCGTCAGCTGGTGACGTCGACGTAGTCCTCGCGGCTCCTGCTCGCGAAGTGCGTGGTGCCGTTGTCGTAGAAGTGTGCTTGCCAGGTGCCGTCCGTCTTGGCGGTGAACCTCCGGCTGAAGCTGCCGTCGGCGGCGGTGGTGGTCGATCCCATGTAGCCGTAGGAGGTACCGGTCCCGGCGGGCTTGAAGTAGAAGCGCACGGTCTGGGCCGCGTACGGCTTCCAGGCCGTGGCGGACGCGGCCCGCTGCTTGAGCGTACCGGTGAGGGTGAGGTACTGGCCCTGGCGGACCGGCTCGGGGTTCGCGTTGAACCCCGCGACGGTGGTCACGGTCTTGGTCAGGCGGAAGCGCGTCGAGGTCGACCCGGCGAGGTCAGGCTTGCCCGCGTACCGCAGTCGCCAGTAGCCGTCGACGGGCGCGTTCTCCAGCGGGGGCATGCTGAAGTACCGGCCGATGACGGTGCCCACGGTCTTACGGGTGGTCCAGTTGGTGCTGCCGTCGGCCGAGTACTGGAGTTCGACCGTGGCGGGGCCCGGGGCGGCCGAGGTGGCGCGCTGGACGAGGGATCCCCCCGCGTACACCTTGCGGTACTTATCAATACTCATGCCGACGTTCGTGAAGGCGGTTCCCGCCGTCACCGTGGCACTGATGTCGGCGGACGTGGAGGTGTTGAGCCACGGCTGCTGGTAGCTCGTGCCGACCTTCCAGGTCGAGGACTTCAGGACCCTCGCGGGCTTGGCGAACCGGCCCGCGGCGTCGCTCGTGAACCCGGACACTGTGGTGTTGGGGATCGTCAGCCTCATCGGCGTGGCGACCGGCTTCTGCGTGCCGTCCGCGGCGGTTCGCGTGATGCCTCCGCGGATGGTGACGTAGTTGCCGTAAGGGGCGGTCACCGAGCGGGAGCCTTCATCCAGGGCGATCTTCACCTGCTGGCGCTCGACCGTGGGGTCGACGATCGTGCTGCCCGTGCCGTTGGCCGTGGAGACGTGCTGGAGGCTGATCCGGACCGAGCTCTCCGTACCCGTGAAGTCCACCGGCGCGGCGAGATGTCCGGCGGCGTCGGTCGAGACCGTCTTGGACCGGCCGCCGAAGGCGACGGTCACCTGCTTGCCGGCGAGCGGAGTGACCTTTCCGTCGCGGGGATCGCGAGCGACCAGGTCGGCGGAGACGGTGGTGTGCAGGCTGTCGAGGGAGACCGCCTTGGGCACGGTGGTGTTCCGGAACAGGGCGAGTGCACGGTAGTCGAGTTGCGCCACATCCTTGTGAAGGATCGGTTCGCCCTCGGTGCCCGTGTACTCGATGTCCACGGTGTAGAGGCCGAGGTCGGCAAGGCTCAACGGACCGGACCGGTAATAGTCCTCCGCGCCGCTGCTTTCGCAGCAGTCGCTGTACGTGAAGTCCTTGACGGTCTGAACCGGTGTCTCGCTGCCCTTCTTCCGGATGTGGGCCACGAAGTCGGGCATGGAACCCACGGACATGACCTCGATGCCCTCAGGACGCGCTTCGACGTTCATAGTGCCGACGGGGTCCGCGGCCTGCGCGGTGCCGGGTGCGAGCAGGGGTCCGAGTACGACTGTGGCGGCGACGAGCGCCGCCGAGGTGAACCTCTTCAAGGACTTCCCCCAGAAAATCAGCGAATGATCATCTGGTGTGACCCCTCAGGCGGCGCCTTGGTTGTAAGCATGATCGTCCGAATTCACGAGCCGGCCATGACATCACTTCGAAGCCCTCAGGCGCAGGGCCAAGCAGCCACAGTGAGGTCAGCTCCCTGGGGGAGTCCGAGAGTTGGCGACTGTCGGAGGTGCGGCACCGTGATCCCGAGGTCGTGCGGAGCTTCGGTCGCTGCGTCCGGGGCCGCGGAAGCCGCTCGGTCGGCGCTCAGCGCTGCCAGCCGTCGGCAGTGCGCAGTCCGTAGCCGAGCGCCCGATCAGAAGCGATGTGCAGCAGCCAGCCGAGTGCGAAGGTGAACAGCCCCACGTTGGCACCTGGTCCGTCGCCCGGCAGGAAGGGGACGACGACGAGCCCCAGAACTGGGCCGATCGGCCGGTGGACGAGGTTGTAGGCGGCCACCTTGCCGCGTGGGAGCTGCCCGGGTTCGTGCGGCCCCGCCGGCCCGACGAACAGCGTCAGGTCAGGAGCGATGAAGCCCACAATGCCCAGCGGAATCGTCCCGCCACCGTGGTTGACCATCTCGAGCACGGTCCAGGCCAGCAGAAACACGGCGAGCAGGGCCCAGGCCCCACGGACCGGGCCCGAGGCTGAACTCCGGGTAGCCTTATGGGACGTTGGGGAGGTCATGCGTTCACTCCTTGCAAGGAGACGGTGGCCGAGATCCAGCTTGGGGCGGGGTGCTAAACGGTTGGCAAGGCGACGAGCCCTGCGGCGCGGGATTTGGCACCGCCGATGGACTCCACGGGCAACACGTGGGTGTGACCGGTCCGGTCCGGGGTGAGATGGAAGCGGTGGACGGCCCAGGTGCCGGCGAGCTCCCACCACGTTTGACGCGGCCGTGGCATGGCCTTACCCGGGGAGGATTGCACTGCCGCCCTGAGTAATGCGGCTGGCACTGAAGACGCGGCAGAAGGGCAAGACATGGTCAGGTCCTCTCTGGGTGACGGGTGGCACCGGTTCCGGCCAGCACTTGGCCGACCAGTTCCTCGACGTAGTCGGCGCCGATCGGCGCACCGGTGACCAGGAGCCGGTAGTACAGGGCTCCGGCCAGTTGATCGAAGAGCACTTCGGACGACGTGCCCGGGGCCAGGGCGCCGCGCTCACGGGCGCGGTCGAGCAGTGCCAGCGGCAAGGCGTTGCGCCGGGCGAACAGGTTCCGTACGACGTCGCCCACATCGGGGTGCCGGGCAGCGGCCGCGACCAGTTCGGCGACGACTCCGGCCGACCGGTCCTCCTCCCCCGTCAGGTCCCGACCGACCCGGCGCATCCGGTCGAGTCCGGTCGCGACGGCAGTGAGATAGACGCTCAGATCGCGCCTGATGTCGCCGGTGTCAGCGACCGACACCTCGTCCTGGATCTTGGCGACGAGAGCGACGAGCAGATGGTCCTTTGTGGGCCACCGCCGGTAGAGCGTGGTCTTGGCCACCGCGGCGCGGGCCGCCACCTCGTCCATGGCGAACCGGTCGTAGCCCCGCTCGACCAGCAACTCGTGGGCCGCCTCAAGGATCCGTACATCGGCGTTCTCGCTGCGGGGACGTCCTCTGCGCACGGGGGCTGTCACAGGCGTTGCTCCTCCTCGTCCAGGCGCCGGTCCGTCACCCTGGCCATTTCAATACGGCAGTTTCGTTATTGAGAGTAGAGAGCGTCACATATTTACGCAACGGTAGTAGCGTAAATGGCTCAGTTTTTGATCATCTCTCGGTCCTCCGGGGTCACTCTCACGTCATCGGCGGCGTGCACAACCTCCGCCGCCGGACCATCCCCTGGTCGAACGTCCAAGCCATCCAGATCGAGTCTCTCTTCGGAAGCCGCACCGTCGTGATCTACGAAGCAGGCGGCCGCCGTACCCGCCTGCTTCGTAGATCACCGGGTTCCTCAGCTGGGATCGCAGCATCGGTAGGTGGTGTCTGGATCACCGTGGCCCGGACGGGGCTCCTGTCCCGCCGCCGAGGGCGCGGTGGGGTGGCCCACCGGCGTCCGACGGGAACCCTTACGCCCCTCCGGCGTAGTCAACACCTGATCCACCGCCTCCCCGGCGGCGGAGCCCCAAGCGAAGCCCCCAGGAACTTTTTGTTCCCACACCTCAGCGGAGCTGCTTAGTGTCTCGAAGCCGGGTGTGAGCTTGTGAAAAGATCGCGGGATGCTGCGACTCACCGATTTCATTATCGACTGCCCGGACACGATGAAGCTGGCGGCTTTCTACTCCGAGGTGACGGGCCGTCCGATCAAGGAAGGCAGCTCCGAGGACTGGGCTGGCATCCAGTTCGGCGAGATCGAGCTGGCATTCATCCGGGTGGACGACTACCGCGCTCCGCAGTGGCCCGACAGCGAGCACCCCAAGCAGTTCCACCTCGACTTCGAAGTGGACGAGATCGAGTCCGAGCAGCGCCGCGTCCTCGACCTCGGCGCGACGCTAAGGCAGGACTTCATCGGCCCAAACGGCTACGGCTGGCAGGTCTACACCGACCCGATCGGTCACCCCTTCTGCCTGTGCCGCAACAGGGGCGTCATCTGGACCGACCAGGGCCCGATCTGGCCCAAGCGCGACTAATTAGCCGCCCACTTCCTCACCCACCACTCTCCCCAGCTCCCATCCCGTCCGCCGTCGACCCACACGCATGTTGGAGCGGGCGTGGTCCATGGCGTCCAGGTGGAGCGCGCCACTGTACGAACGACCTGGACGCCATGGGTCGCGTCTGCTCGGCTCTGCCTGGGTCGATGGTGGACGGGATGGGAGCTCCCCGCACACGCCATTACGGACCCGCGGTCGGGTATGGCGCCCCCTCCTCCCGGTGCCGGCCGATCCCCCGCCGGAGGCACTGTTCTGACCTCGGCTGTGCCGTCTGGGCGCGGGCGGGCGACGACGCGCGGCCCCGGTGACGAAGGCAAGGAGGGGCGGCGCGGCGGCGACCGACCGGCGCCGCCGCGCTGTGCGCGGCACCTTGGATCTCCGATCGGACTGCTTGCAGCTTGTGAGGCCGGGAGCGACGGCGAGCGAAGCGAGCCCTTGATGAAGTAGAGAAAGTCTTACCGCACCCGTGATCGGCAACCGACGTCACCCGTGGATGTCGAACGCCCCGGACCGATCACCGGCCGGGGCGTTTGTGCTGTTCAGCGAGAGAGCCCCCTGTCGCATTCGAACCGACGCACCGGCGGGCGGTCCGCTGCGCCGTGCCCGGCTTCGCCCTGGCCGCCCTCGAAGGTGTGTGGACCGAGGCGGACCGGCGAGGCACCGGATCCCGGGCAACCGAATCCGCCGAAACCGCGGTCTGGAGGGCGAGGGAGGGTGCTTGATGCAGGCCAGACAAGAGGCCGAGTTCCAAGAATTCGTCAGAGCGCGGTGGTCCCATCTCGTACGGACCGCGTATCTGCTCACGGGCGACGTGCACTACGCCGAAGACCTGACGCAGACGGCGCTGGCCAAGGCGTACCGCTCATGGCGGCGCGTCTCGCGCAGCGACAGACCGGAGGCGTACGTCCGGCGGATACTGGTCAGTTGCAACAGCGACCGGTTCCGCAAGCGGCGGGTCACGGAGGCTCTGACCGCGTCGCTGCCGGAGGTGGCCGGGCACGACGAGGCCGTCTCGCGGGCCGCGGAGCGAGGCCCCCTGCTCGCGGCGCTGGCCGGACTGCCGCCGAAGCAGCGGGCGGTGGTCGTCATGCGCTACTGGGAGGACCTGTCGGAGGCCGAGGTCGCCGAGGTGCTCGGCTGCTCGCCCGGAACGGTCAAGAGCCAGGCGTCCAAGGCGCTGGCGAAGTTGCGTACGCATCCGGGACTCGCGCAGCTCGTGGAGTCCGGACAGGGAGGCAGCAGGTGAACGAGGAGCTGGAGCCGCAAGGGACGGAAAGCAGTGAGGACTTCGAGGAGCAGTTGCGTGAGCTGCTCGCCGAGGATGCGAACGCCATCCGGCCGGCGCCGGTGCCGTATCCGACGATCCGCCGCCGGGGCACGGTCGAGCGGCGGCGCCGGGTGGCGGCAGCCGGGGCGGCTCTGGTGACGCTGGCGGCAATGCCCGTAGGGGCGTACGCGCTGGCCGGCGGGGATGCGGGCAGGGACACGGTGGCGTCGACACCATCGGTCAACGCCACGCCGCGGACATCGGCGACGCCGACACCGACGCCGTCCGCGTCGCCGTCGGGGCCCGCCCGGCCGGCCACGGAGGGCCAGCTCCTCGACGGGATCACCTTCGGGCATGCCGTCGGCGGGCTGCAGAAGTGCCTCGCATACGCCCAGTCGCCCACAGGCGGCCCGCCCGACAGATTCCACACGGACCTGGGCGCCGCAGAGGACTACCGGATCATCCTGGCGATGAACAGCACCGGCGACTCCAACGCGCCCGGCAATGGCGTGTACATCGTCGCGGTGAAGGAGCAGCCGAAACAGACCCGGTTGATCTGCAACATCAAGGACGGCGAGGCCAAGGGCCTCAACACCAGCGTGGGCTCCGACGATCCACCAGGCGCCGGCCCCGTGGTCGCCGACATCAACGGCGGCAAGCTCTACCAGCAGTCGTTCATCGACCGCGGCAACTGGAAGCTGCCGTTCCGATGGGGTGTCATCGGCACCGTCAAGCCATCAGTGGCCCGGGTGACCGTCTCCTACGGCGGCGCTACCAGCCAGGCAGCCCTGGACCACGGCTGGTTCGTCGCCTCCGGCGTCCTGAACCAGCAGGTCACCGTGGCCCCGCGTATCAAGGGTTATGGCGCCGACGGCAAGCTGGTCTACGACTCCGACAAGGACAAGAACTACGAGAAGCGGTTGCCGTAGCGGCCGGGGGTGCCACACAGGGGGCGGCACCCCCGGGATCTCGGTCAGCGGTGCGGCACGCAGGCCTTCTTGGTCGCCGGTGCGGATGTGGCGATCCACACCGAGCCGGAGGGCCCTCGCCCACTGCTCGACGCCCGGCAGGGCTGCGCCACGCTCCTCACCGTAGCGGGCGTGGTACCCCGCGTGGTGATGGAGATCCTGGGTCACAGCCAGATCAGCATCGCGATGGACGTCTACACGTACGTGACGTCGGACACACGGCGCGAGGCCATCGGTCACATGGATCGCCTGCTCAGGCGGCGCCTCGATCGTGAGTGACCGCCCCGGTTGATGTCACCTGTAGATGTCAAACGCCCCGGACCGATCACCGGCCGGGGCGTTTGCGCTGTTCAGCGGGAGAGCCCCCTGTCGGATTCGAACCGACGACCTTCGCTTTACAAGAGCGGCGCTCTGACCAGCTGAGCTAAGGAGGCGTGCACGCTCGTACCGCGTGCGTGTCTGTGCAGTGTACCCACGTCCCGGTGCGGCCCCGTCGAAAATTTCCGCGAAGTTCACAGCCGTTCAAGTGCTGACAGATCAGGTGAACGCCAGGTACCGTCCTGTGCCAGTTCACCTGTGTGGACTACACCACAACAGAACCACGCGGAACCACCCGTAGTGGAACCACCTTCCTACAACGGATCGTCCGGCACGTTCCTGCCGGTAGAAGGGGGCCCATTCACCATGGCCACTGTCCAGTTCGACAAGGCGACCCGGATCTACCCGGGTTCCGACAAGCCCGCCGTCGACGCACTCGAAATCGACATCGCGGACGGCGAATTCCTCGTCCTGGTCGGCCCGTCCGGCTGCGGCAAGTCCACCTCGCTGCGGATGCTCGCGGGGCTCGAGGA
This sequence comes from Streptomyces carpinensis, assembly GCF_002154505.1. Lineage (GTDB taxonomy): Bacteria > Actinomycetota > Actinomycetes > Streptomycetales > Streptomycetaceae > Streptomyces > Streptomyces carpinensis. The sequence continues at coordinate 11,115 of NZ_MUBM01000235.1, forward strand.
CGTCAACGCCGGCGCCATCCGTATCGGTGACCGCGACGTCACCCATCTGCCGCCGAAGGACCGGGACATCGCCATGGTGTTCCAGAACTACGCGCTCTACCCGCACATGACGGTCGCCGACAACATGGGCTTCGCGCTCAAGATCGCCGGCGTCAACAAGGCGGAGATCCGGCAGAAGGTCGAGGAGGCCGCGAAGATCCTCGACCTGACCGAGTACCTGGACCGCAAGCCGAAGGCGCTCTCCGGTGGTCAGCGTCAGCGTGTCGCCATGGGCCGCGCGATCGTGCGTGAGCCGCAGGTGTTCCTCATGGACGAGCCGCTGTCCAACCTGGACGCCAAGCTCCGCGTGTCCACCCGTACGCAGATCGCCTCGCTGCAGCGCCGCCTCGGCATCACCACCGTCTACGTCACCCACGACCAGGTCGAGGCCATGACGATGGGCGACCGGGTGGCGGTCCTCAAGGACGGTCTGCTCCAGCAGGTCGACTCGCCGCGCAACATGTACGACAAGCCGGCCAACCTCTTCGTCGCCGGCTTCATCGGCTCCCCCGCCATGAACCTGATCGAGGTGCCGATCACCGACGGCGGTGTGAAGTTCGGCAACAGCGTGGTGCCGGTCAACCGGGACGCGCTCAAGGCCGCCGCCGACAAGGGTGACCGCACGGTGACCGTGGGCGTGCGCCCCGAGCACTTCGACGTGGTCGAGCTGGGCGGCGGCGCCGCGGCCTCCCTCTCCAAGGAGAGCACCGACGCGCCGGCCGGCCTCGCGGTCTCGGTGAACGTCGTCGAGGAGACCGGCGCCGACGGGTACGTCTACGGCACGGTCGAGGTCGGCGGCGAGCGGAAGGACCTGGTCGTCCGCGTCAGCAGCCGTTCGGTCCCGGAGAAGGGCTCCACGCTGCACGTCGTGCCGCGGGCGGGCGAGACCCACGTGTTCTCGACCTCGACCGGCGAGCGGCTGTCCGACTGACGCCGCCGGCACTACCTCCTCCGGCTGAAACCTCGAGACCACCCCGGGTGATCCACCCAGGTTGACGAGTGCTGCCGAAAAGGGCCCCGTGAGCTGCCACGGGGCCCTTTTCGGCGTCTCCGGAACACCCCGGCGCACCGGACGTTTCGAGCAGTGTGCGTCAACACGCCGCCCCGGAAAGGGTGGATACCCATCCCTCGAAGAGGTGACTAAATGTCGCCAAATCATCACTGAGCGATACGCTCCCTCGCGTGAAGCACTCCACCACCCAACCCGCGCGACGCGGCCGGGGCCCCGCCCGCCGGATCGGCCGCTCCCTCGCCCTCGTCCTGCCCGTCGTCCTGGTGCTCTCCGGGACCCTCGCGGTCACCCGAGTCAACTGGTCGGGGAACCCCTCGAACTCGGTGCTCACCGCGTCCGACACGTCCGCGGCGGAGGTCGTCGGCCACGCCCGCGCCCCGCAGGACGTGCTGCGCGACCAGCTGCTGACGGAGTTGCAGGAGAAGAACCCGGGCGTCGCGCTCACCCACCTCCAGGAGGCGGTCAACGGCCGCCCGTCGCTGGCCAGGCACTGCGCCTCCATCGCCCGGACCCTCGGCCGCGCGGCGGTCCGCATCTACGGCCCCTCCCGCGCCCAGTCCTACGCCCGCCCGGTCTGCGACACCTCCTTCGCCTCCGGCGTCCTCACGGCCCACAGCTGAGTCAGGGGGCCGCAGCCCGTAGGGGGCTCGCGGCCCGAGTGGCCTCGCCATCCGGCTCCCCGGCCCCCGCAGGCCGACAGGCGCTGCCGGCCCGCCGCTGACACCGGCGGGCCGGCGGAACTCATGCGGCTCGGGCGGGCCTCGCCACAGCCGCGCCCAGCAAGGCGTCCGGAGGTCACCGTCCGGCTGCTGCGGCCGAGGGGCTGGGGCTCCCCAGGGGTCGTGGCCGGAAGGGCCCCCGCCACCCGGCCTCGCTACCCGAGGGCCCTCGCCATCCGGCTCCCGGACATCCCAGGCAAGCGGGCCCCCGTAAGCGGGGTCGAGTCCGACCGTCCCCCGTGGACCTCTCCGGCACACCGCCGACCCCGCCCGGCCGAGCACAACGCCTCGCGCCGCCCCGGCCGGGCACAACACCCCGGGCCTCACCGCCGGGAGCGGTCGGCAGGGCCCTGTCGTGTGGGCGCCGCAGGGTGGCCGGGTGAGGTGCGGTCCTGGGTCGGGGCGGCACGTACAGTTCGGGCATGAGCCATCCGAATGCGGCCTCCCGCCCCACTCAAGCCGTCATCCTGGCCGGTGGCCAGGGGTCCCGGCTGCGCCCGTACACCGACGACCGGCCCAAGCCGATGGTCGAGATCCCCGGCACGGGCACCCCGATCATCGGACACCAGCTCGCCTGGCTCGCCGAGGAGGGCGTCACGGACGTGGTGGTCTCCTGCGGGCATCTCGCCGAGGTCCTGCAGGAGTGGCTGAAGTCGGCGGCGCTGCCCGTGAGCGTGACCACCGCCGTGGAGTCGGAGCCGCTCGGCCGCGGCGGCGGTCTGAAGTTCGCCGCCGCTCACCTCCCACGCCCGGATAGGCCGTGGTACGCCACCAACGGTGACATCTGGACCCGTTTCTCGCTGCGGGACATGGCGGACTTCCACACCGAGCGGGACGCGGTCGCGACCCTCGCGCTGGCCCGTCCGCGCCTTCCCTGGGGCGCCGTGCAGACCGACGGCTTCGGCCACATCACGGACTTCATCGAGGCCCCGCCGTCGACGTTCGAGATCAACGCGGGCGTCTACGTCTTCTCCCCCGAGTTCGCCGGCCTGCTCCCGGAGCGCGGCGACCACGAGCGCACCACGTTCCCGCGGCTGGCCCGCGAACGCCGACTGGCCGGCTTCCCCATTCCGCAGGGCGCCTACTGGCGTGCCATCGACACCGCGAAGGACCTGACGGAGGCGGCGAAGGAGCTGGCCGCGCTGGGCAGGTGACCTCGCGCCCTCCCTCCCCCGCACACGTCGAAGGGCCCCGCACCCCCGGGTGCGGGGCCCTTCTCGTCCGGCGGCCGTGCCAGCGCCCGTCCGGCAGTTTCGGACCTAGCCCAGCAGGCCGCCCACCAGGCCCGGCTGGCCGGAGGAGGAGCTGCCGCCCTCGGAGCCACCCGAGCCCGAGCCGCCGGTCGAGCCGGTGCCGCCGGTCGCGGTGCCTCCGGAGGTCGGGCCCGCGCTGGTGCTGGGCGCCTGCTGCACCGGCGAGGAGTGGCGCGGCGGCACCTGGCCGGTGCCCTGCGTCTGGCTGGGGGACCCGCTGGTGGCGGTGCCGCTCTCCCGGGTCCTGCCCGGCGTGGTCGCGGGGCTGCCCGACGGGCCCGCGGAGGCGCCTCGGTGGCTCGGCGAGGTCGAGGCCGACGGCGAGTTCTGGTGCCGCTGCCGGTCGCCGGACCGGTCGGGGAGCGGCGAGCCGGGCAGTTCGTTGCGCGGGGCCTCCCCGGGGCCGGGAACGACCACCCGGTCGGCATCGCGCACCGCGCCGCCGAGCAGCGAGCCGGCGAGCAGGGTGAGGCCGGCGACGACCACCGTGAGCAGGGCGCCGCGGCGCAGCACGAACCGGCGCAGGTCCCAGATGTCGGAGCGCGGCCCGAGCCGCCGCCAGGCGGAGGCGGCGAGCCGGCCGTCGACGGAGTACACCGGGGCCCCGGCGATGATCAGCGGGGACCAGGCGGCGAGATAGATGATGTCGGGGGCGTCGTAGACGGGTACGGTCCGCCAGCTGACCGTGACGATCAGCGCGGCCGAGAGCAGCGCCCCGACCACCGCGGCGACCCGCTGCCAGCAGCCCAGGACCGTCAGGACACCGACGATGACCTGGAGGAAGGCGATGACCAGGCCGGAGCCGACCGGGTGCTGGAGCGCGAACTGCCGCAGCGGCTCGGCGACTTCCCAGGGGTGCAGCGCGTTGAGCCACTTGACCATGGAGCCGCGCTTGCCGCCGTCGAAGTAGAGCGGGTCGCACAGCTTGCCCATGCCGGCGTAGACGGAGACGAACCCGAGGAAGATCCGCAGCGGGAGCAGGACGACGCCGAGGTTCATCCGCCGGCCCGGGTAGTAGGCGTGGCGCGCCGGGTCGTCGCCGCCGTGCCGCCTGCCGCGCCGGTGCCCGGCCTCGACCGCCGGGTCGCCGGGGCGGAAGTCCGCGAGGCCGTCCTCCGCGAAGTCGGCGTCCGGGTCGTCGTCCGCGAAGTCGTCGTGGTCGTAGGGCGGTCGGGCGTACCCGGAGTGGTCGTAGGGCGGGGCGCCGGCGCCCGGCTGCGCGTACCCGGTACGGCCGTGACCGGAGTCGCCGTACACGGACTCCTCGTACGCGCTGCCCACGCTCCGCATGTGCGGCAGCAGCCGGGTCTGGCCGGGTTCGGTGCCACGCTGGGCGCCGACGACGGGGGTCTCGACCGTCTCGTCGAGGTCGCCGTAGGTGCCGGTACCCGCGCCGTAGCCGGAGGCGGGGTCGACGCGCGGGATGACCTGCGTGGCCCCGGCGTCGGCGGAGGGGTCCTCGGCGTACCGCACGCTGCCGCTCCGCACCGCCTGCAGCAGCCGGTGGGCACCGGTGTCGTCCGGGGCGGACCTGCCGCTCCAGACGACCGGTCGGCGGTTGGGCACGGCCTGGACCCGGCCCGCCGGGCCGACGACCGGCACGCGGGCGGTGTTCTCGGTGGCGCTCGAGTGCCGGGCGATACGCGGGGACCGGGTGCGCCGCGAGGAGGCGCCCAACTGCACGCGGAAGCTCGCGTGAGTGACGATGACCTGCGCCGGATCGCTCGGCACCTTCACCATGCTCAGCGCGGGAGCGTCGTCGTATCCCGACGAGCGGTCCCCCGTGGGTGTGCGGGGTGTTCTGGTGTCCACACTCATCTAACCGAGTGACGAGGAGTTAGGACACTGCCTTGACCCGCCGGATCTGTCCGGGCCGCGTCAAACTTGCACCGAACGCCCGGTTCTACCCGAGCGGGTGAATATGCGGACCTCCGTTCGACCTCTCGCGACCGGCCGGAGGCCGCCCCTCACCCGCGCCTGCGCGCCGCCTCGTAGAGCACGATCCCGGCCGCCACACCGGCGTTGAGCGACTCCGCCCCGCCCGGCATCGGGATCCGCACCCGGAAGTCGCATGTCTCGCCGACCAGCCGGGACAGACCCTTGCCCTCGCTGCCGACGACGATGACGACCGGGCCCTCCAGGGCTTCCAGGTCACCGAGTTCGACCTCGCCGTCCGCGGCCAGGCCGACGACGGTGATGCCCGCCTTCTGGTACGTCTCCAGGGCGCGCGTCAGATTGGTGGCGCGGGCCACGGGCGTACGGGCGGCCGTACCGGCGGAGGTCTTCCAGGCACCCGCGGTCATGCCGGCCGCGCGCCGCTCGGGGACGACCACACCGTGGCCGCCGAAGGCGGAGACGGAGCGGACGACGGCGCCGAGGTTGCGCGGGTCGGTCACCCCGTCGAGGGCGACGATCAGCGGGTCCTCCCCGGCGTCGGCGGCGGCGTCGGCCAGGTCCTCGGGGTGGGCGTACTCGTACGGCGGGACCTGGAGGACCAGTCCCTGGTGGTTGAGCCCGTTCGTCATCCGGTCCAGCTCGGGGCGCGGGGCCTCCATGAGGTTGATGCCGCCGCGCTCGGCCGCGAGCTGCAGCGCCTCGCGGACGCGCTCGTCGTTGTCGATGAACTGCTGGACGTAGAGGGTGGTGGCGGGCACGCCCTCGCGCAGCGCCTCGACGACCGGGTTGCGGCCGACGACCAGCTCGGAGGCGGACTTGCCCGATCCGCGGCGCTGCGGGCGCCCCTGGGCGCGGCGGGACTTCGTCTGGGCGGCACGCTGCTTGGCGTGTCCCTTGCGCATCTCGGCGGGGGGCGTGGGGCCCTTGCCCTCCAGGCCCCGGCGCCGCTTGCCGCCGCTGCCGACCTGCGCGCCCTTCTTGCCGGACATGCGGCGGTTGTTCGCGGCCATGACCTACCTGTCTGTTGGAACGTTCGTCGTTGCGTCTATGAAGTGTGCCGCCCGGACGACCGGACGGCACTGTCGATCTCCACCGGCCAGGGCGGCTCAGCGGGGGCCGAGGCTCCAGCGGGGACCCTGCGGGCTGTCCTCGATGACCAGCCCGGACTGGTTGAGCTGGTCGCGGATGGCGTCCGCGGTGGCCCAGTCCTTGCGGGAGCGGGCGGCCTCGCGCTGGTCCAGCACCATGCGGACCAGGGAGTCGACCACTCCGTGCAGATCCTCGCCGCGGTCGCCGTCCTCACCGGCCCAGTGCTCGTCCAGGGGGTCGAGGCCGAGGACCCCGAGCATGGCGCGCACGTCGGCGAGCCGGGCCACGGCGGCCTCCTTGTCGTCGGCGGCCAGCGCGCTGTTGCCCTGCCGGACGGTGGTGTGCACCACGGCGAGGGCCTGCGGCACGCCCAGGTCGTCGTCCATCGCCTCGGCGAAGGCCGGCGGCACCTGCGCGGACGGCTCCACCGGGCCGGCCTTCTCCACCACACGCTGGATGAAGCCCTCGATCCGGGCGAACGCGGACTCGGCCTCGCGCAGCGCGTCCTCGCTGTACTCGATGGTCGAGCGGTAGTGGGGCGTGCCGAGGTAGTACCGGAGCACGATGGGCCGCCACTGCTTGACCATCTCGGAGACGAGCACCGAGTTGCCGAGCGACTTGGACATCTTCTCGCCGCTCATGGTGACCCAGGCGTTGTGCACCCAGTACCGGGCGAACTCGTCGCCGTAGGCCTTGGCCTGGGCGATCTCGTTCTCGTGGTGCGGGAAGATCAGGTCCAGGCCGCCGCCGTGGATGTCGAAGGCGGAGCCGAGGTACTTGTGCGCCATGGTCGAGCACTCCAGGTGCCAGCCGGGGCGCCCGCGTCCCCACGGCGTCTCCCAGTCGGGCTCGCCGGGCTTGGCGGCCTTCCACATGGCGAAGTCGCGCGGGTCGCGCTTGCCGGTGATGCCCTCCTCGGCGGGCTGCCGCAGCTCGTCCAGATCCTGCTTGGACAGCTCCAGGTAGTCGGGCCAGGAGCGGACGTCGAAGTAGACGCTGCCGTCGGCCTCGTAGGCGTGCCCGCGCTCGATGAGCACGCGCATCATCTCGATCATCTCGGTGACGTGACCGGTGGCGCGGGGCTCGTAGGTGGGCGGCAGGCAACCGAGCGCGGTGTAGCCGTCGTCGAAGGCGCGCTCGTTGCCGTAGCCGATGGACCACCAGGGGCGGGCCTGCTCGGCGGCCTTCTTGATGATCTTGTCGTCGATGTCGGTGACGTTGCGGATGAACGTGACGTCGTAGCCGCGGTAGGTGAACCAGCGGCGCATGATGTCGAAGTTCAGCCCCGACCGGATGTGCCCGATGTGCGGGGCCGCCTGCACGGTGGCGCCACACAGGTAGATCGAGACACAACCCGGCCTGAGCGGGGTGAAGTCACGAATCTGCCGGGCGCTGGTGTCGTACAGGCGAATAGTCACCACTCCAGGGTAGTGGGCCGGGGGCAGTGCCTCGCGCCCCTTCCCCGCAAGGCCACGCATTTGTGACCCGCTGCGGCGAACGCCGTCACAGACTGCCGACGACCTTCCGCGCCGTGATCCGCACGACCACGCGTTCGGCGTCCTGCGACGACGCCGGGTTGAACTCGGCGTACTTCTTGCCGGTGTACTTCAGGCTCAGCGCGTCGATGAGGTCCTGGCCGCCCTCCGTGGTCATCTCGGCGGTGCCGCGGATCTCGGCGTACTCGTAGGGCGACTGGGGATCCTGGACGACGACACTGACGCGCGGGTCGTGGTCGATGTTCTGCTTCTTGCGGCGGTCGACGGTGGTGGAGACGAGGAGGTCCTCACCGTCCCGCATCACCCACACCGGGGACAGCTGCGGGCTGCCGTCGGGCTGGATCGTGCCGAGGACGATGAAGACCGGGTCGTCGAGCAGTGACTTGAGCCGGTCGGACAGGGCGGCTGGCATGGGGTACCTCCATGACCACGGTCGGTGTCGTCGATGTGGTGACTGTGCGGCTACCCTCGCGCGCCGTCAGCTCACCCGCACGACGAGGGCCGTGGCCACCGCCATCAGCCCCTCGTCCCGGCCGGGGAAGCCGAGCCCGTCCGTCGTGGCGCCGGAGACGGACACCGGCGCGCCGGCCGCCTCGGAGAGGATCTTCTGGGCCTCGTCGCGCCGCTTGCCGATCTTCGGCCGGGGGCCGACGACCTGCACGGCGACGTTCCCGATCCGGAAGCCCGCCTCGCGCACGATCCGCGCGGCCTCCGTCAGCAGCGTGACCCCGGAGGCTCCCGACCACTCGGGGCGCCCGGTGCCGAAGTGCTGCCCGAGGTCGCCCAGCCCGGCGGCCGAGAACAGCGCGTTGCACGCGGCGTGCGCGACGACGTCCGCGTCGGAGTGCCCGGCCAGGCCCGGCCCCTCGCCCTCCCACTTCAGTCCCGCGCACCACAGTTCGCGGCCGTCCTCGAAGGCGTGGATGTCGGTGCCGATGCCGACCTGGGGCAGCACCGGCTCCGCCGGCTGCGCCCCGGGCGTGTCAGTAGCCATCGTTGAGCCTCCTGCGGGCCAGCACCGCCTCGGCGAGGACCATGTCCAGCGGGCGGGTCACCTTGAACGCCTCCTCGTGGCCGGGCACGGCCACGACCCGCTCGCCGAGCTGTTCGACCATGCTCGCGTCGTCGGTGACGTTGTCGGTGACCGTCGCGTGGGCGCGCACGAGCGTGGCCCGGTCGAAGCCCTGCGGGGTCTGCACGGCCCGCAGCAGCGCGCGGTCCGGCGTGGCCACCACCGGCTCGGGCTCGCCCGGCGTGGCGGCCGGCTCCACCTGCTTGACGGTGTCCGCGAGGGGCAGCGCGGGTACGACGGCGGGTGCCCCGTCCCGTACGGCCTCGATGACCGCGTCGACGGTGTCCACCGGGACCAGCGGGCGGGCGGCGTCGTGGACGAGGACGATGTCGTGACCGGGCGGCAGCGCCTCCAGGCCGAGCCGGACGGACTCCTGGCGGGACTCGCCGCCGGGCACGACCAGGAAGTCGGTCCTCCCCCAACTGCCGCCGGGGGTACCCCCGGGCAGCGCGTGCGCGTCGAGCAGCGACTTGACCTCGTCGGCGCCGTCGGGCGGGGCCACCACGACCACCAGGGAGACGGCCCGGGAGGCGGCCATGGCGCGCACCGCGTGGACGAGCATGGGGGTGCCGCCCAGCGTGCGCAGCGCCTTGGGGGCGCCCGGACCGAGGCGTACGCCCCGGCCGGCGGCCGGGATCACGGCGGCGACGTGGGGCCCGGGCTGGGCAGCCGAAAGCGAAGGACGCGAATCGTCAGACATCGGTTCCTGTCAGGTTTGTTTTCTGGCCTGGCATGGGTATGGCCACACCGTGCCGGGGTATGGCCTCACCGTGCCGGGCGCGACGGCTCGACCGGACCCTTCCGTGACCTCGGTCGAGTCGACTGCCCGGGCCCGGCACACAGTATCGGGGGACCCTCCCCCGCCGTACGGCATGGACGTCACGTGCGTGGGTCGAGCAGCAGGTGTCCCGCCGCGTGGATCGCGTGACGTGAGCGGGTGTCCGCGTGTGACAGGCAGCGCGGGCACGAACATGCCGCAGCGCCCGGCGACTGAAATCGAGTCATCGGGCACCGCGGCATTTTCGGTGTGGTGAGTGGAATCGAGGCGAGTGTCGCCGTCGCCTCGCGTCAGGACGCGAGAACCTCGTCGAGCAGGGCCTCGGCCTTGTCCTCGTTCGTGTTCTCCGCGAGGGCGAGCTCGCTCACCAGGATCTGGCGGGCCTTGGCGAGCATGCGCTTCTCTCCGGCGGAGAGTCCGCGCTCGCGCTCACGACGCCACAGGTCACGCACGACTTCCGCGACCTTGATGACATCGCCGGAGGCGAGCTTCTCCAGGTTTGCCTTGTATCGACGCGACCAGTTCGTGGGCTCCTCGGCGTACGGAGCGCGCAGCACCTCGAAGACCCGGTCCAGCCCGTCCTGACCGACCACATCACGCACGCCGACGAACTCCGCATTGTCCGCTGGCACACGCACCGTCAGGTCACCCTGGGCGACCTTCAGCACCAAGTAGGTCTTGTCCACGCCTTTGATCTGACGAGTTTCGATGGCCTCGATCAGCGCGGCCCCGTGATGGGGATAGACCACGGTGTCGCCAACCTTGAACGTCATGTGACAGGTACCCCTTCCGTGGCTATCCAGGGTAACACGGATACGGCGTCTTCTGAATGGCGTTTTCGCAGGTCAGGGCATATCTCGGGGCTTGACAACAGCAACCGGGACGTGCTTCGGAAGGGTTCGGCGGGCCAAGAGGAAGCAGGTATTCGCAGGTCGGAGGGGCTCTTCGCACAGGGCGAAACGCGTACGTTACACACATCCGGGCGCCTCGCCCAAACGGCTGAACGTCCCGTTTTGTCCGGTTCCAAGTGCTCGACTTCCGCTACTCCGTTCGGTGACCGAGGGGCGAGTCCGGGACGAATCCGGAATTGATCACAGCCACCGCGGAACGGCCCACCCGGCGTTGGTGATCAATTCCCGCGCCGGCCCCGCATTCCCTCGCCGGAAATCCGGGGAGCGGAGCAGAGCGGGCGAGAGCGGTCGAGAGCCGATCACCGCGGCTATGCCGACGGGTAAGCCGGCGGCTAAGCCCGCAGGTATGCCGGGAGACGCTTATGTGAATGGCGGACGACGGCGCGGCCATTGCGAGCCGAGAGGCACGGGAAGGCGCAGCGAGGGGCGCATTGAGAGCGCTCCCGGGCGGTGTGCGGAGCGGTTGTCCGGGTGCCCCGGCGGCGTGGAGGGGCGGGTCGGGTGCGGGGCCGTGGGAACGGCTCGGTAACCTATGGCCGCTGACAGACCCTTAGGGCGGCTTTACAAGAGGTCGCCCTGTACCGCCCACGTTCAAGGAGTTGCCGCCGCCGTGAGCAGCAGCCTTCGACGCGGCGCCCTCGCCGCCGCCGCCATCGCGTTCTCGATCGCCTCGCTCGCCGCCTGCGGCGCCGGCAACGATGCCCAGACGCTCCAGGTCAAGCCGGACAACGCGGCCGCCACCGTCGGCGACATCAAGGTCCAGAACGCGGTGATCATCACCCAGCCCGGCACTCAGACCAAGGGCCCGGCCGTCATCTCGGTGACCGTCTTCAACAACGGCAAGAACCCCCAGACGCTGGACGCCATCCGCATCGACGGCGACGGCTCCGCCCAGATCACCCCCGCCGCGGGCAAGGGCAAGCTGACGATCCCGGCCCACGGCTCGGTGATCCTCGGCGGCAAGGGCAACGCCTCCGCCGCGCTGCCCAACCCCGGCCCGTCCGTCCAGGACGGCAACGCGCAGAAGATCACGTTCAGCTTCAGCGCCGCCGGTGACGTGAGCCTGCGCGCCTTCGTCGTCCCGGCCGAGAGCTACTTCGACAAGTGGGGTCCGAGCAACATCCCGGCGGCTCCGGGCGCCCCGGCCGGCGCGACCGCGACCACCTCCCCCGACGCCTCCGGCAAGCCGGGGAAGTCGAAGTCACCGTCGCAGTCGCCGAGCGGTACGGCGACGGCCTCGAACTCGGCCGAGTCGGGCACCGGCACCACGGTGACCCCGAGCGACTCGGCGTCCCAGTCGGCCGCCAGCCACTGACACCGGCCTGCCGGGCCGGTCGGCCCGGCAGGGCACGACAGGCGTAGGCACGCCCGAAGGGCGGCACCCTCCTCAGAGAGAGTGCCGCCCTTCGCCGTGGCGGCGGCCCGCGGAGCGCCGTGGCCGCGGCCCTGGAGCCGTACGCGGCCGCGGGCCATGGAGCCCGTACGCGGCTTACGGCTCGAACTTGTACCCGAGCCCCCGGACCGTCACCAGGTAGCGCGGTGCCCCCGGGTCCGGCTCGATCTTGGCCCGCAGGCGCTTGACGTGGACGTCCAGCGTCTTGGTGTCGCCCACGTAGTCGGCGCCCCAGACGCGGTCGATGAGCTGCATGCGGGTCAGCACGCGGCCGGCGTTGCGCAGCAGCATCTCCAGGAGGTCGAACTCCTTCAGCGGCAGGTCGACCTTGGAGCCGGAGACGGTCACGACGTGCCGGTCGACGTCCATGCGGACGGGGCCGGCCTCCAGGGCGGCCGGGACGACCTCCTCCGGCTCGCCGCGCCGGCGCAGCACCGCGCGGATGCGGGCGACGAGCTCGCGGGAGGAGAAGGGCTTGGTGACGTAGTCGTCGGCCCCTATCTCCAGGCCGACGACCTTGTCGATCTCGCTGTCCTTGGCGGTCACCATGATCACGGGGACGTTGGAGCGGCCGCGCAGCTGACGGCACACCTCCGTACCGGGCAGCCCCGGCAGCATCAGGTCGAGAAGGACGAGGTCGGCGCCGTTGCGCTCGAACTCGTCGAGTCCGTCGGGCCCGGTGGCCGCGACGGCGACCTCGAAGCCCTCCTTGCGGAGCATGTAGGACAGTGCGTCTGAGAAGGACTCCTCGTCCTCGACGACGAGCACTCGGGTCACGGAAGGACCTCCGGGGCGGGAAGCGGTTCGTACGGTGATGACTCGGTGGGGGACTGCCCGGCCTCGTCGTCGAGGGCAGGGTCGGGGTGCTGCCGGGCGCGGTCGCGGGCCTCTCGGGCCGCTGCCGCCTCCGGAAGCCGCAGGGTGAAGGTGGAGCCCTGTCCCTCGGCGCTCCACACCGTGACCTCCCCGCCGTGCGAGGCGACCACGTGCTTGACAATCGCGAGACCCAGACCGGTGCCACCCGTGGCACGTGAGCGGGCCGGGTCCACGCGGTAGAAGCGCTCGAAGATGCGCTCCTTGTCCTTGTCGGAGATGCCGATGCCCTGGTCGGTCACGGCGATCTCGATGAGGTCTCCGCCCGGCGCGGCGATCCGGCGCGCGGCGATGCCGACGCGGGTGCGGGCCGGGGAGTAGTTGACGGCGTTCTCGACGAGGTTGCCGAGCGCGGCGGCGAGCTGGCCGCGGTTGCCCCAGACCCGCAGGTCGGCAGTGCCTCCCGTGGCCATGGTGATCTGCTTGGTGCCGGCCTGGTGGCGGCAGCGGTCGATGGCCTCGGCGACGAGCTCGTCGATGCGCACGGGCTCGGCGTCCTCCAGCGGGTCGTCGTTCTGCACCCGCGACAGGTCGATGAGCTCCTGCACCAGGTTGGTGAGCCGGGTCGCCTCGATCTGCATGCGTCCGGCGAAGCGCTGCACGGCCTCCGGGTCGTCGGAGGCGTCCATCACGGCCTCGGAGAGCAGGGAGAGCGCGCCGACGGGCGTCTTCAGCTCGTGGCTCACGTTGGCGACGAAGTCGCGCCGTACGGCCTCGATGCGGCGGGCCTCGGTCAGGTCCTCCACCAGCAGCAGGACCAGTCGCGAGCCCAGCGGCGCGACGCGCGCGGAGACGGCGAGGGCCTCGCCGCGGCCGGTGCCGCGCCGGGGCAGGTCCAGCTCGACCTGCCGTATCTCCCCGTCCCGCCGGGTGTCCCGGGCCATCTGGAGCATGGGCTCGACGGCGAGCTTGCCGCCGCGCACGAGCCCGAGGGCATAGGCGGCGGAGCTGGCCTTGACCACGGCATCGGCCTCGTCGAGGACGACGGCCGAGGAGCGCAGCACCGACAGCACGGTGTCCACGCCGGGTGGAAGCACCGGGTCGGTGTGCAGCGAGGTGCGCGTCGGACGCTTCTGCTCTCGCTCACTGAAGCGGAACGCCAGCATGGCGATGACACCGGTGAGTACTCCGGCGATCGCTGCCGCTGCGGCGACCGCCGCGTTCACGTCCATGCGTCAAGGTTAGGCACGCGGTACGACGTGCCCACAGCCGTCAGGGTGCGACCTCGAACACTCGTCGCCCAGAGTTCACCTTGGGGCCAGTACCGGTTCATTTGGGGTGACGGAAACGGACGCGTAGGGACCGGACCGTGGGAGCGTGGGGGCAGCACCGCTGGTTGTCGGCCTGATTGCCACCCCTGGTTGCCACCCTGATTGGCACCCTGGTTGTCACCCCCCTGCAGCCCCCGAACGAAGACGCACGAGAGGGAACCCTGATGCGGGACGCGTACCACGAGGAACTGGACTCGATCGGCGACGGTCTGGTGGAGATGGCCCGGCTGGTCGGCTCGGCGATCGGACGCGCCACGACGGCCATCCTCGACTCCGATCTGAAGCTGGCCGAGAGCGTGATCGAGGCCGACCAGAAGGTCGACGAGCTCCAGCACGACCTGGAGGCCCGGGCCATCGCGCTGCTGGCCCGGCAGCAGCCCGTGGCGACGGATCTGAGGATCGTCGTGACGTCCCTGCGCATGTCCGCCGACCTGGAGCGCTCGGGCGACCTCGCCCAGCACGTGGCCAAGCTGGCCCGGCTCCGCTTCCCGGAGCGCGCGGTCCCGCAGGACCTGCACGCCACGATCCTGGAGATGGGCCAGCTCGCGCAGCGCCTCATGGCGAAGGCGGCCGAGGTGATCGTGACCAAGGACGTCGACCTGGCCCTCCAGCTGGAGCAGGACGACGACGAGATGGACCAACTGCACCGCACCCTCTTCCAGCACCTGATCGACGACCGCTGGAAGCACGGCATCGAGACGGCCGTGGACGTCACCCTCCTCGGCCGCTACTACGAGCGCTACGCGGACCACGCGGTGGCGGTGGCCAAGCGAGTGGTCTACCTGGTCACGGGCGAACACGCCGACGACCTCCAGCCGGACATCCAGCCGGTCACGGGGGTGGAGGGCGCGTAGGCCTTCGAGGCACGGCCGCCGGGGACGGGCGCACGGGCAGCCGGGGACGGGGCCGGGCAGACCGGTCGCCGGGCGCGCGGGCGGGCCGGCGGCCAGGCCTGTAGGCACACACCGGTGATCGGCGCGGGAGCACGGCGACGGCCGGGCGCGCGGACGGGCCGACGGGCACGCCTGCGGCATGCCGGCAGCCCGGCGCGCAGGCACACCGGTGACCGGACGCGGGAGCACTACGGCGGCCGGGCGCGCGGACGGACCGGCGGGCAGGTGCCCGGACAGACCGACGGCCAAGCCCGTAGGCACACCAGTGACCGGACACGCGAGCACGGCGACGGCCGGGCGCGCGGACGGACCGACGGGCACGCCTGCGGCATGCCGGCAGCCCGGCGCGCAGGCACACCGGTGACCGGACGCGGGAGCACGGCGACGGCCGGGCACGCGGACGGACCGGCGGGCAGGTGCCCGGACAGACCGACGGCCAAGCCCGTAGGCACACCGGTGACCGGACACGCGAGCACGGCGACGGCCGGGCGCGCGGACGGACCGACGGGCACGCCCGAGGGGATGCCGGTAGCCCGGCGCGCAGGCACACCGGTGACCGGACGCGGGAGCACTACGGCGGCCGGGCGCGCGGGCACGGTGACGGCCAGGCGTGTGGACGGGCCAGCGGGCAGGTGCCCGGGCAGACCGGTCGCCGGGCGCATAGGCAGACAGGCGGCAGGACCGCGGGCACAGCACACCGGTGACGGGGCACGCGACAGACCGGTCACCCGGCGCGTAGGCAGACAGGCGGCGGGACACGCGGGCAAGCCGATGGGTGAGCGGCTGGGCAGACCGGCGGCAGGACACGCGGGCACAGGGCACGCACACCGGTGACCGGACACCCGGCGGAACCGGTCGCCGGCGCGCAGGCGGACCGGTGACCAGGCCCGCGGGGATGCCGGTGGCCAGGCGGGTGGCCAGGGCGGCGGTCGGGCGCGTGGCGGGCCGGAGCGCCGGAGCGCGGGTGAGCCACTGTGCGCCGTTGATGCGCCCAGCGGAGCGGGCATGCAATGGGAACAGGCACCAGCCTCTAGGAGGGACCCATGGCCGAATCCCCCAGCACCACGCCCGACCCCACGCAGGACCGCGAGACCGAACAGCCCGTCGAGGCCAGGAGCCTCCCGCTCCTCGCCGCCTGCGGCTGCGGCTCGGGCTGCGGCTGCGGCTGCCAGTCGGGCGGCCCCTGCCAGTGCGGCTGACCGCACCGCCGCCCCGCCGCGGGCCGTTACCCACTTCGGGGTGACGGTCACGGGACGGGTGGGGTGGCGCGCCGTGGCGACCGAGGGCCCCGAGCCAAGGCCTTCAAGGAGACTCCGGCCCGCCACCCCGGCAAACCGCACATTCACCATCTAGATGGGCAATGCATCCAAGCGTCACGGAAATATGCGCAATTGGTAACACGCTTCGTGTACCACCCGTGTTCTCCCACGGGACGGACAGGGTGTGAGGCGCGGCCAACCCGGCCGCGCCCCGCATCGCACACCACCCCACACGGCTCCGGCCGCGCGGGCGGGGTGTGCTCGCACCAGCAGGGAGAACCCGTGTCCTTGTCCGTTTCCGTCTCTGTGACCGCCCGTCGCCTGACCGCAGCCGTCGCCACGGCGGGAGCACTGGTCGGGATGGCGACGCTGCCGGCGTCCGCGGCCGACCACACCTCGCGCTTTCACCGCGACGACGTGGTGATCAGCAGCGTGCACCTCGACCGCCAGGCCCGTGACTACCGCTCGAACCGGGCCCTGAACAACGAATGGGTGGAGATCACCAACAACACCCGTCACGACGTCAACCTGAGCGGCTGGACGCTGTCCGACGAGCACGGCCACACCTACAGGTTCCGTCACTACCGCCTCGACCGCCGCGCCACGGTCCGCGTCCACACCGGCTACGGCCGCGACACCCGTTGGGACCTCTACCAGGACCGCCGCAACCCGGTCTGGGACAGGAACGCCGACACGGCCACCCTGCGCAACGACCACGAACGCCTCGTCGACGCCGTCTCGTGGCGCGACCGCCGCCACGGCGACCGCGACGACCACCGCGGCATGCCGCACCACGGCGACCGCCACGACCACCGCGGCGACCGCCACTGACACACCCGTAGCAACCTTCCACGAGCGACGCACCCGGCCCCCTCTCCTGACCAGACATCGGGAGAGGGGGCTCTCACGTCGAATTGACGGGCGGCCGGCTGTCGCCGAGCTCCGTCAGCAGCTCAACAGCCACCGCGGCTCCGCAGAACGGCCGGCCGCCAGCTCCGTGAGCGCCTCACGCGCCAGCCGACGGACCTCAAGCCACCCCGCGTCGATCGCCAGCGCTTCGTACGTCACCTGGAAGCCTTCTGCGGTCCGCTCATCGCGTCGGGAACCGCGTCCAGGCGCCAGAGCCGCGACACCTGGGCGACATGCGTTTCCGCAGGTGAACACGGCTCTTGGCATGGGGCCGGCTGCGGACGCCGCCCTCTCCGGAACAACGAGGAGACCACCCATCCGGCCGGGGTGGTCGCTTCGTTCCAGGGCTTGTCCGACGGGTCGCGTCACCGACCCCGCACCCGACATCACTGTCACCCGAATGGCGCAACATGACGTGCCACCCACATGGATGAACATCAAGCTGACTAGTGCCCCAACCGAGGCAATCCGCGAAAGGGGAACCAAATGCGCATTCGACGAGCCCTCGCCGCCGGCATCGCCACGGCAGCCCTCGCCGGACTCGGCCTCGCAGGCGCCGCCACCGCCACCGCCACCAGTCTCACCCCGAGGCAGGGCGGCGCAGCCCTCACCCCGGGTGAGTGCACGCAGGGCGGCGGAACGGTCGATTGGTCGAACCCGACCGTGCCCCGTACCGGGACCTGCAGGGGCGGTACGCACAACGGGCAGACGGTCGACTAACCCCACTAGGCGCCCCGCTAAACCTCACTAGGCGCCCCGCAGCCACGCGCTGCGGGACGCTCCCGCGCGAGCGTAGCCGGGAGAGTCGCAGGGACCGTGCCGACCAGTCGGGCACGCTGGGTCCGAGTCGGCCCGGAAGCACGCGGCGGGGGGGAGCGCCCGAACGCCGTCGCGCGCGAGCACAGCGAGCAAGCTCGCGGAGGCGAGCGAGGTAGTCCTGAGCGGCGGGCTCGGCCGCGTATCGGTTCCTCATCGAAGGGACGGACTGGCGCTCGCCTTCGAGGGTGCGCTCGCCCAGACGAGCGCCTGTTCCAAGTCGCCCTCCCGCGCGGCAGTCACTCCCAGCGCTACCCGCGCCTCAGCGTTGCGCATGAGTGAGCGCTCCTGCCGTCGAAGTCCGTGCCCGCCCGAAGGACTTCTTCCGCGAACGTCCGGGCCCGGCGAGCTGTACAGCCACGCCCTGGAGTGGGGCCACGTCAGTCCCGCCTGAGCGCCGCGATGACCCCGCGATAGTCGCCAGTGGTGAGCGCGAACCATGCGCGCATCTCGTGAGCCCGTCCGGCGATCTCTGCGTGGTCCGCTTCAGAAGCCAGAGAGAGCGGCCCGACGCGTGGACTCAGCGGCATGACGGTCGCCCGTGTCGTACTCCACGTACCTCGGGCACTCCGATCCGGAGCTGACGCTGAAGGTGTAGGCGCACCTCATGCCAAGCAGCCGGGAACGGGTCCGGAAGGCTTCGGGCAGACTTCCCGTCCGCAAGATCACACGGGCTGAGGTTCCAGAGAGGTCCCAGACCGTGAAAATGCCTCCGACCCGAACCGGAAGCGCGAATCAGAGGCACGATCACGAAAGCTACTTCTTCTTGCCCTGGTTCTTGACCGCCTCGATGGCGGCTGCGGCTGCCTCGGGGTCGAGGTAGGTGCCGCCGGGGTTGAGGGGGCGGAAGTCGGCGTCGAGCTCGTAGGAGAGCGGGATGCCTGTGGGGATGTTCAGGCCGGCGATGTCGGCGTCCGAGATCTGGTCGAGGTGCTTGACCAGGGCGCGGAGGCTGTTGCCGTGGGCCGCCACCAGGACCGTGCGGCCGGTCAGGAGGTCGGGGACGATGGCGTCGAACCAGTACGGGAGCATCCGGTGGACGACGTCCTTCAGGCACTCCGTCTGCGGGCGCAGCTCGGGCGGGAGGGAGGCGTAGCGCGCGTCGGAGAACTGGGAGTACTCGGCGTCGCGGTCCAGCGGGGGCGGCGGGACGTCGTAGGAGCGACGCCACAGCATGAACTGCTCCTCGCCGAACTCCTCCAGGGTCTGCGCCTTGTCCTTGCCCTGCAGGGCGCCGTAGTGGCGTTCGTTCAGGCGCCAGGAGCGGTGGACCGGGATCCAGTGGCGGTCGGCGGCCTCCAGGGCGAGCTGGGCCGTGCGGATCGCGCGCTTCTGGACGGACGTGTGGACCACGTCGGGCAGCAGGCCGGCGTCCTTCAGCAGCTCACCGCCGCGGACCGCCTCCTTCTCGCCCTTCTCGTTGAGGTTGACGTCCACCCAGCCGGTGAACAGGTTCTTCGCGTTCCACTCGCTCTCGCCGTGGCGGAGGAGGATCAGCTTGTACGGTGCGTCGGCCATGCCTCTGAGCCTAATCCACGCATTCGGCGCCCTGCCCTGGTGCCCGGCAGGCGGACAGGCGGCGGACGGACGGCGGGCAGGCACCCGGTCGGGCCCCGGTCCAGCGCCTCGACAGTTGACTGGTTCTGTTAATTGAGTGGCCCGGCGCGAACCCGCCCTCGTAAGTTGTGCTCACCGCTTCAGCCGCTTACATCCGGGGGGTCCTCCATGTCGTCCGTCGCCCGTCTCAGACGTGCCACCCGGGAGACCGTCTCCGGGCTGCCCCGCGAGTTCTGGTGGCTGTGGACCAGCACCCTGGTCAACCGGCTCGGTGCCTTCGTCGCCACGTTCATGGCGCTGTACCTGACGCTCGACCGCGGCTACTCCGCCTCCTACGCCGGTCTCGTCGCCTCGCTGCACGGGCTCGGCGGAGTCGTCTCCTCCCTCGCCGGGGGCGTGATGGCCGACCGGCTCGGACGCCGGCCCACCCTCCTCGTCGCCCAGTCCTCCACCGCGCTCTTCGTCGCGCTGCTCGGCTTCGTGCGGGACCCGGTGTCGATCGCCGCCGTCGCCTTCCTCGTCGGCATGGCGTCCAACGCCTCGCGCCCCGCCGTGCAGGCGATGATGGCCGACATCGTGCGGCCCGAGGACCGGGTCCGGGCGTTCTCGCTGAACTACTGGGCGATCAACCTCGGTTTCGCCGTCTCCTCCATGGCGGCCGGGTTCATCGCCGAGTTCAGCTACCTCGCCGGCTTCCTCATCGAGGCGGGGATGACGGCCGTCTGCGCCGTCGTCGTCTTCCTCAAGCTGCCCGAGTCCCGGCCCGTCGGCCCCGCCGCGCGCGAGGCCAAGCAGGAGGTCGGCCTGGGGAACGTACTGCGCGACCGGCGCTTCATGAGCGTCGTCGGTCTGTCCTTCCTCGTCGCGCTCGTCTTCCAGCAGGGGTCGGTCGGCCTGCCCGTCGCCATGGGCAGGGCCGGGTTCACACCCGCCGACTACGGCATGGCGATCGCGGTCAACGGCATCCTGATCGTCGCCCTCCAGATCCCGGTCACCCGGCTCATCGAGCGCCGGGACCCCAAGCGGCTGCTGGTCGTCTCGTCCCTGCTGGCCGGGTACGGGTTCGGGCTCACCGTCTTCGCCGGGTCGGTCGGCGTCTTCGCGCTCACCGTCTGCGTCTGGACCCTCGGCGAGATGATCAACGCACCGACCCAGACCGGTCTCGTCGTCCGGCTGTCCCCGGTGCAGGGGCGCGGTCGCTACCAGGGCGTGTACACCCTGTCCTGGTCCGTCGCCGCCCTCGTCGCCCCGCTGATGGCCGGCACCGTCATCGACCACCTCGGCGCCGGGTGGCTGTGGGGGTCCTGCGCGGCCATCGGCACGGCGGCCGGGATCGGCTACGGGTCCCTGATGCGGCGCCTGCCCGCGGAGGAGAAGGAGCAGGAGACCGTGGAAGGGGCGGAGGAGAAGAAGGCTGCGGCGCAGACGGCCCCCGTTCAGGCGGCGGCCGACACCGAGCCCGAGGTCAGCACGGCCTGAGCCCCGACTCCCCGCCCTCGGGCCCCGGAACTCGTGGGGCCCGGGTCCGCCGCGGCGGACCCGGGCCCTGCGAGTGCGCCCTACGGATGCATCCGAGCCCCCTTCAGCACCTTGTCCACCGCGTTCCTCGGGCCGTACACCGCCAGCCCCACCAGGTCCAGGTCGGTGGTCCTCACTGCCCGCACCGCCGCGCGGTTGTCGCGGTCGTTGCCCGTGGTGAAGAGGTCGGACGTGAACACGGCGCGCGGCAGGGCGCGCGACAGGGCCTTGCCGTGCGCCGCCGTCAGCGTCTCCTTCGTGCCCTCGAAGACCAGTACCGGCTGGCGGAACATCGGCAGGTAGGACACCTCGTCGGCGTCCTCGTACGGCTCGCCGACCACCTCCGGCACGGCGGTGCCGAGGCCGCTGACCAGGAAGGCGGTGACGTTCAGACGCTGCCAGGGCTCCAGGTCCTCGCGCAGCAGTACGGCGATCTTGGTGTCGAAGCGCATGGGCTGCTCGTCGTTCATGGAATGAGACTCCCGAACGCCGTGCGGCGCCGTCTTGTACGTTCTTTGCATGGCCCCGCAGCCCCAGCGGAAGGTCTCCGCCTGGCGCCCCCGCATCCCCGGTGTGGTGGAGGTCTTCCACGCCCATTTCACCGAGTACGCCTATCCCATGCACGTGCACGAGGCGTGGACCCTGCTGATCGTGGACGACGGCGCGGTGCGCTACGACCTGGCCCGGCACGAGCACGGCACCCCGGACGACACCGTGTCCCTACTGCCGCCGCACGTGCCGCACAACGGCTCCCCCGCCACCCCGCACGGCTTCCGCAAGCGCGTCCTCTACCTGGACGCCACCCATCTCGGCGACGACCTCATCGGGCCGGCGGTGGACGGACCGGACCTCCGGGATCCGGTGCTGCGCCGGCGCGTGGGCCAGTTGCACGGCGCGCTCGGGCGGCCCGGTGACGAACTGGAGGCCGCGAGCAGGCTGGCGCTCGTCGGGGAGCGGTTGCGGGACCATCTGCGGCACCGGGTCTCCGACGGCACCGGACGGCCGCGGCGGGACCCCGCCCTCGCCCGCTCGCTGCGCGAGCTGCTCGACGAGCGCGTCACGCCGGGGCTGGCGCTGGACGAGGCGGCGCGGTTGCTGCACGCCCACCCCGCCCACCTGGTACGGGCGTTCACCGCCGCCTACGGCATCGCGCCGCACCAGTACCTGATGTCCCGCCGCGTCGACCGCGCCCGCGGGCTGCTGCTGGAGGGGCGGCCGCCGGGCGAGGTGGCCCCGGTCACCGGGTTCTACGACCAGGCGCACCTCACCCGGCACTTCAAGCGGCTGGTCGGGGTGACGCCGGGGCGTTACCGGGACGGCTCACGCCGGGTGTCCACCTCGCGCTGAGCCTCGTAGAGGTTGCGTGGGCGCACGACGTCGCTCGTGCCGTACAGCTCCAGGCGGGAGTGCAGGTCGCCGGTGAAGTCGGGGACGTCGATCTGGTCGAACTCGGTGACCTCGTTGATGCCGACGGTGGCGGAGTACGGGGCCAGGCCGTCGATCCTCATCAGTCCCGCGCGGCCGTTCGTCACGCGGATGTTCCAGTGGGCGAAGCGCGCGCCGAACAAGGGCCCCGCGCTCGCGTCGCCGCCGTGGCGGCCGTTGTTGTTCACGGTGATGTCGGTGCGGACGTCGGCGAAGGGCAGGCCGCGGTGGCTGTCGAAGGTGCCCATCTCCATCCGGCCGCGCGACCAGACGTTGTACGAGGACAGGCCCTCCACGTTGATGCCGTGCAGTTGGGTGTTCGCCGGGGCGGGGACCGTGCGCTGTTCGATGGTGAAGTCCTCGATCAGGTTGTCGTGCGAGCCCTCGCGGCAGAAGTACGGGTGGTGCGAGCCGCGGCCCGCCACGCGGGTGCCGCGCAGGGTGCAGGCGGAGGCCGCCACCAGCCCGAAGCCGTTGTCGACGTTCCGGACCGTCACGTCGTCCACCCAGCAGTCGTAGGCGCACTGCAGGACCACCCCGTTGTAGCCCTTGTCCAGCAGGTGCGGTGACTGCGGGGTCTGCACCGCCTCCAGCGTCAGGCCCTCCACGCCCGCGCCCGTCAGCTCCGGCACGTGCGTGGTCAGACGGGGGTCCCACTCGGGGCGGATGTCGAGGGGGAGCGGGCGTTCGAGGGTGACCTCGCGGCCGTGGACGTGCGTGATGCGCACCGGCCATTCGTAGGGAACGTACGATGTCAGCTTGGTCTTGTCGTCCCAGTAGTAGGCCTCGGGGCCCGGACCGCCGCCCGCCATGTGCTCCAGCAGGGTGTGGCCGGCGTCGTCGGCGAGGCGGAGCAGGACCAGCCGGCCGGGGCGCAGCCGGGAGGCGTCGGCGACCGTCACCGTCCAGGAGCCCCGCTCGGCCGGCTCCACGGTGGTCAGGGTCGTCCACTCGTCGCGCTTGTCGCCCGTCCAGCCCTCGAAGGGCCAGGCCTCGGCCCGGATGGCCGCGACGAGGGAGTTCCAGCGGGCCTCGGGAGCCATCCAGATCAGGCCGCCGGCCCAGGACCAGGAGGACTTGTCGCCGCCGTAGCGGGAGCCGTAGGGGCCGATCAGTTCGGTGAGGTTCTTGGTCGCGTACAGCGTCGTACGGCCGCTGCCGGCGCCCCGCAGGACGACGTCCGAGTGGCCGATGCGGATCAGGCCGTCGATGCGGAAGGTCCCGGGCGGGACGAGGACCGTGCCGCCGCCGGCCCGGCCCGCGGCGGCGATGGCGCTGTTGATCGCGGGTGCGCAGTCGGTGGTGCCGTCCGCCACGGCGCCGTGGTCGGTCACGTCGGTCACGACGCGGTGGCTCGGGAGGCGGGACGCTCCCCCGCGGCAGCCTGCCCGGCCGACATAGGGGATCTGCGGATGGGTGAGGGGTGTGCGAGTGAACTCCCGCCAGATGGACGGGACCTGTCCCGGCGTCGGCGAGGGTGCGGCGCCCGCCGCCGGGCTTCCGGAGCCGGCCTCCGCCGGCGCGCCGGTGCCGGTGGCCGCCGCCGGGCCACCCGTCACGGTGGCGGCCGCGACGCCGAGGGCACTTCCGAGCAGGAGCCGTCTGGTGATGTCCGCGTTGCCCATGCACAACCACCTTCCACGTATATGAACGACGTTCAGATCCGCGTCGGGCGTGAGCATGCCACGGAGCCCCCGGACGGGGAAGAGGTCGTGCATCAAGTGGAGTACGGCTGGAGTGGCGAGCGCCGCGCCGCGGAACGACAGATCAGTCAGCCGGACGCTGAGTCAGATGCGTGAACGCCTCGAGATTCCGCGTCGATTCGCCGCGCGACACGCGCCACGCGTACTCCCGGCGGATCGCGGAGGCGAAGCCCAGCTCCAGGAGGGTGTTGAAGGCGCCGTCGGCCGCCTCCAGGACCTGGCCGAGGAGCCGGTCCACCTCGTCGGCGGTGACGGAGGCGAGGGACAGGCGGGCGGTGACGTAGACGTCACCGAGCCGGTCGACGGCGTAACTCACGCCGTACATCTTGAGGTTGCGCTCCAGCAGCCAGCGGTGGACGCCGGCCTCGTTCTCGTCGGGGTGGCGGATGACGAAGGCGTTCAGCGAGAGGGAGTGACGGCCCACCAGGAACGAGACCGTGGTGGAGAGCTTGCGGGTGCCGGGGAGCTTGACCACGTAGTTCCCGGGCCCTGGGCTCTCCCACTCCAGCTCGGCCTCCTTGAAGACGGCTTCGAGGGTCTGCCCGGCCTTTTGCACATCACCCATGCTGGGAGCGTACGCGACGGCGATGCGCCTGCAACGCGGCCGTGTACACCTCGGCCGTGGCCGCCGCCGAGGCGTCCCAGCCGAAGCACCGCGCGTGCCGGGCGGCCGCGGCGCCCATCCGATCCGCGCGCCCCGGATCGTCGGCGAAGTCGCGCAGCACGCGCGCATAGGCGGCCGGGTCGTGGCCCTGGACGAGGAATCCGGTCTCGCCGTCCCGTACGGCCACCGGCAGCCCGCCGACCGCCGCCGCCAGCACCGGCGTCCCGGCCGCCTGCGCCTCGATGGCGACCAGACCGAAGGACTCGCTGTAGGAGGGCATGACCAGCACGGACGCGGCCCGGAACCAGTCGGCGAGCTGGTCCTGCCCGACGGGCGGACGGAACCGCACGACGTCGGCGATGCCGAGCCGGGCCGCCAGCTTCTGCAGACCCTCCGGCTTGGCCAGGCCGCTGCCGCTGGGGCCGCCGACCACGGGCACCACGATCCGCGAGCGCAGCTCGGGCCGCTCGTCGAGGAGGACTCCCACGGCCCGCAGCAGCACGTCGGGGGCCTTGAGCGGCTGGATGCGGCCGGCGAAGAGCGGGATCAGGGCGTGCTGCGGCAGGCCGAGGCGTTCGCGGGCGGCGGCGCGGGCGGCCCGGACGGTGCGGGCGTCCCCGGAACGGAGCGTGTCCGAACCGTCGGGGAAGGGGCGGAAGCGGGTGAGGTTCACGCCGGGGTGGACCACGGCGACCTTGGCCGGGTCGGCGGCGTAGTGCCGTACCAGCTCCTCGGCCTCCTCGTCGGTGTTGGCGATCAGCCGGTCGGCGGCGGAGACGATCTGGGTCTCGCCGATGACGCGGGCGGCCGGCTCGGGCGAGTCGCCGTCGGCGAGGTTGGCGTTCTTGACCTTGGCCATGGTGTGCATGGCGTGCACCAGGGGCACGCCCCAGCGCTGCGCGGCGAGCCAGCCGACGTGGCCGGAGAGCCAGTAGTGCGAGTGCACCAGGTCGTAGTGGCCCGGGCGGTGGCCCGCCCAGGCCTGCATCACGCCGTGGGTGAAGGCGCACAGCTGGGCCGGCAGGTCCTCCTTGGCCAGGCCCTCGTAGGGACCGGCGTCGACGTGCCGGACGAGGACGCCGGGGGCGAGCTGGACGGCGGGCGGGAGGCCGCCCGCCGTGGCCCGGGTGAAGACCTCCACCTCGATGCCGATCGCGGCCAGGCGCTGGGCGAGCTCCACGATGTAGACGTTCATGCCGCCGGCGTCGCCCGTGCCGGGCTGGTGCAGTGGTGAGGTGTGCACGGAGAGCATGGCGACGCGCCGGGGCCGGCGGTGCAGCCGCAGCCGGGCGGGGGCCGCCGCGGAGCGCCGCCCGAGCCTGCTGACGTACTGGCTCACGTGGCGTTCCTCCTTGCTGCGGGCATGCCGGACGAAGGGCGTCGTCCGCCCTCCACAAGCCAACACGCCAGGTCGCGGGTCCATTTCCGCTGCCGGGTCCTTTGCCCAATCATTACTGGATCTCGCTCAACCGTTCGACGTCGGGGTGCGTACCCCTCGCCTGGACGGGGTGGCGGGACGAACGGCGGGGCGCGCGGCTCGCGGGCGCGCGGTCCGCGCATGGTCTGCGTCACGTGGCGTACACCGGCACCGAGTGCCCCATACCCTCGTATCCATGACATCCCGCGCGGCGACCCTCCCCCACTCTCGGCTTCGCTCGAGCGGGGGGAACCCCGTCGTGGGAACGGTGACGCGCGGGACGACCAACCCCAACCGGCTGCGCCGCATGGACCGCTGGATCGCTGCCGTGCACGGCGCCGAGCTGCGCCGCGCCGCCGACCCGGTGGCCGTCGACCTCGGCTACGGCGCCGCCCCGTGGACGGCCGTCGAGCTGCTGCACCGGCTGCGCACCGTGGCTCCACGCGCGCGCGTGGTGGGTGTCGAGATCGAACCGGCCCGGGTCGCGGCGGCCCGGCCCTACGAACGCGACGGGCTCGCCTTCCGGCACGGCGGCTTCGAGGTGCCCCTCTCCCGGCGCCCGCAGCTCATCCGCGCGGCGAACGTGCTGCGGCAGTACGACGAGGCCGAGGTCGCCGCCGTCTGGGAGCGGCTGTGCGCCCGGCTCGCCCCTTCGGACGCGCACTCGCGCGGCGGCCTGCTCGTCGAGGGCACCTGCGACGAGATCGGCCGGCGGCACGTGTGGGTCGCGCTCGGTCCGGAAGGCCCCCGCACGGTCACCTTCGCCACCCGTCTCGGCTCCCTGCACCGCCCCTCGGACCTCGCCGAACGCCTCCCCAAGGCGCTCATCCACCGCAATGTTCCCGGCGAGCCGGTCCACGCGTTCCTGCGCGACTTCGACCGCGCCTGGGCGGCCGCCGCGCCCTACGCCTCCTACGGTGCCCGGCAGCGCTGGATACGCGCGGTGCGCGACCTCGCGGCCGACTGGCCGGTGGCGGACGGGCCGGGGCGTTGGCGGCAGGGCGAAGTGACGGTGTCCTGGCGGGCGTTGGCACCGCGCGGCTGACCCGCGGGGCGGGCCCGTGCGCCCGGTGTGGGGCCGCGCCCGCCATGGACCCGCGCGCCCGGTCGGCAGACGCGCTCCGACCTGCGGGGAACGATCTCTGCGAGTCGTTCGTCACACAGGCGGGAGAGCGTCGGGTGGGCATCAGGGGGCCAGGGGAGATGAGTGGGAAGCCCGGCCTCTGTTGTTTTGGGTGGATGCATGGCACGATCACCCGGACGCACATAAGTTACTGACGGTAAATCAGGTGGGGGCTGAGGTATGGGACGGGGCAGGCGCACTCTGCTCACGGCGGCCGTGACCGTGGTCTGCGCGGTCACCGTGCTGGGGGCACCGGGTACGGCGTTCGCGAGCGCGGAGCGGCCCACCCCGCATCCCACGCCCACCGCCTCGAACCCCGCGACCGACGCACCGGCTCCCCGGGACGACGGCCGGGACAAGGACCTGGACAAGGACCTGGAGGCCGTCCGCACCAAGCTGGACGCGCTCTACCACGACGCCGCCGTCGCCACGGAGGCCTACAACGCCGCCGAGGAGCTGAGCAAGAAGCAGTCCGCCGAGATCGTCGACCTGGCCAGGAAGGTCGTCGAGGGGCAGAAGAGGCTGGAGGAGCTGAAGGACCGCGCCGGTGCCGCGGCCCGTGCCCAGTACCGCACGGGCGGGCTGTCGCCCCAGGCCCAGCTGATGCTCAGCGACGACCCGCAGGCCTTCCTCGACGGGGCCGGCCGGGTGCTGGAGGGCGAGCGGGCGACCAAGGGCCTGCTCCAGGAAATGACCCGCACCCAGCAGGACTTGCAGCAGTACGCCGACGACGCCAACGATCGCTGGCAGCAGCTGGAGGCGGGCCGCAAGGAGAAGGCCAAGGCGAAGAAGCGGATCCAGCAGCGGATCAAGGAGGCGGAGAAGCTCCAGGCCACGCTGGAGAAGCGGCAGCGCGAGCGCCTGGCGCAGCTGGAGAAGCAGGCCGCCGAGCGGGCGCAGACCGCCTGGCTGGACACCGGGATCCTCAAGGAGGTGAACGGCAAGGCGTCCACGGCGGGGCGCAAGGCGGTGACGTTCGCCACGGCCCAGATCGGCAAGCCGTACGAGTGGGGCGCCGAGGGCCCGAAGACGTTCGACTGCTCCGGACTGACCTCGCAGGCCTGGGCGGCGGCCGGCCACCCCATTCCGCGCACCTCCCAGGAGCAGTGGAAGCGGCTCAAGCACGTCGACGTCAAGGACATGCGCCCCGGCGACCTGATCATCTACTTCGACGACGCCAGCCATGTCGCGATGTACGTCGGCGACGGCGCGATCATCCACGCCCCGCGCCCGGGGCGGACGGTGACTCTCGCGGGGGCGGGCGAGATGCCGATCCTCGGCGTCGTACGGCCGGACGCGGACTGAGGTTCTCCACCGTTCGGACCCCGGTGACCTGTGCCATGTGACGCACCCCACCCGGTGTCGAGATCAAACCCACAGGGGACGTGAGCTTCGTCATTCCGGTTGCGGGGTCGCCCTGTCCAACTCCGTTACGGATCGCGGCATATGACAGTGGCCGAAGACAGAGCGACGCGCCTCACACCATTCCAATGCGGTATCGACTACCGCTATGGTCCCCGTCGGTGGGTCGGTCCCTCGCACCCACCACGCCCTCGGGGGGAGGGAAGGAATCCAGGACGATGCCCGTGCCCGTACCGCGGCAGAGAGCGATCCCGGCCGTCGAGTGTGATCAGGTGCCGCCCGTGTCCCACGGCGGCGGCCCCTCCGCGGCACCGGCCCCGCACAGGGAAGCCCCGAAGCCGAAGGAACCGACGGTCGAGAAGGACAACCGCCACGGCGGCCACCCCAGCACCAACCTCACGCTGCTGCTGATCGAGGACGATCCCGGCGGCGTCGAGCATCT
>NZ_MUBM01000236.1 GCF_002154505.1 Streptomyces carpinensis
CGGCCGGGCCGGCCCGGCCGGAGCCCCGCACGGGGTATGTATGGGGACGAAACGGCAAGCGGCCGACCAGTCGTGGGCAACAATGTGTGTTCCAGGCACACTTTGCCTGTCGAAGTACCCATCACCAGAGGATGATCTAGGCATGATTACGCTGACGAAGGAAGACGGCCCGGCGGACCTGGACGGTGTGACCCATCTGTCCATCGGGGTGTCCTGGGACCCCACCGCCGGCGCCAGCGGCGGGGTCATGGGCATGCTCCGCCGCAAGGCCGGCACCGACCTCGACCTCATCGCCATCGCCATGCAGGGCGCCGACCCGGTGCGTCTGGCGGGCCTGGACTCGCTGGATCCCATGGGCAACGGCTCGCTGGTGCACAGCGGCGACAACCAGACCGGCCGGGGGGACGGCGACGACGAGACGGTGACGGTCGAGTTCTCCCGGATTCCGGCCCAGATCACCTCGATCGTGTTCGTCGCCGCGGCGTTCAAGAAGGGGAGCTCGTTCCAGAAGGCGCGCAACATCAGTTTCAAGGTGTACGACGCGACCGGGGGCAGCTCCCAGCAGGTCGCCGACATATGGCCGAGCCTGCTCACCCAGGACAACGGCTGCGCCGTGGCCAAGGCCGTGCGGGTCGGCGGCAGCTGGAAGCTCGAGGTGATCAACGTGACGGGGAAGATCAAGCAGGGTGACGAGCACGCTCTGATGCGTTTCGCCGTCAGCAAGTAGCGTCCCGCGCACGCGCGGCGCGGACACACACGCGCCGCGCGTCCACCCGCGAGGACCCGGGCGGCCGGAGGTCCACCGCCGGCCGGCTTCCGGCCGCCGTGCCCCGCGGTCTCCCTCAATCCTGGTCGTCCGCTGCCCAGGACGCGCCGTGCGCCTGCCCGGCCGACCGCTCCCGCTGCCGCAGCCCCTGCTCGATCGCGCCCGTCAGCACGCGTGCGGCGACGCCCACGAGCAGCAGCCCGCCCGCCATCTGCAACATCGTCAGCACGCGCCCCGCCTGGGACCGGGCGGTGATGTCGCCGTATCCGACGGTGGCGAACGTGGTGAGCGCGAAGTACAGGGCGTCCGTCCTGGTCAGTCGCTCGCTGAAGGAACCGGGGACGGAACGGTCCAGGAGGAAGTAGGCGCTGGCGAAGAGCAGCAGGAAGAGCGGCAGCGTGGCCGCCAGGGCCTCCACGGCCCTCAGACGGGGGTACGGCGAGCGCGCGACGACCACCACCTCCCATACGAACATCACCGCGGCCGCGAGCAGGCCGCCCAAGAGCAGCGCCGACGTCACGGCCGTGTCGTCGCTGTCGAGGGGCAGCAGGTAGTACGCGGCGACCAGCCCGGCCGTGACGCACCCGGCCCGTACGACGACCAGGACGGATCCCCACCGGAGCGACAGCGGGGACCTGGCCCCGCGGGACGGCCGAGGGCTCGAAGGGGGGTCCGGAGGGCTGCCGGGGCTCCGGGGGTCACGCGGAGCTGCTGGATCGGTCATGCGGTGTCTCTTCCGTTCCGCTGCCGGGGAAACGGGTGGGATGTCCTGTCCAGTCATCGTGGCAGCGGGACGGACGGATCGCGCCCCCGCCACTCCGGGCGCTGTCGGGCAGGCCCGAGGTGCTGAAACGCCACCCGCCGTCACCGGGCGGCACCGGTACGGGCCGCGGATCGGCGCCGCGGCCCGTACCGGGTGGGACGTGCTGCGCCGCGGGAGAGGTCAGCGCGTCTTGTGCAGCTCCTTCAGGGCCGTGGCCAGGCCGTAGGCCCACAGCTGGTCGACGCGGGCCCGCTCGGTCGCGTTCGGGTAGCGGTTGGTGCACGACGGGCCGGGGCCGCCGCCCGACATCAGTTCGCTGCACGGGCCGCTGTAGTGGTCGGGCAGGCCCAGCACGTGGCCGGTCTCGTGGGCGGCGACGCGGATCGAGTCGTACTGCCGGTTCTGCGCGTAGTCGAGGAAGATGTAGCCGCTGCCGTGGCCGTCGGTGGAGGCGTAGGAGCCGCGCGGGTCGCTGCCCTCGTAGTAGGCGAAGTCCGCGCCGCCCGAGGTGGCCTGGAGCTTGACGTTCGACACGGAGCTGTTCCAGATGGAGGCGGCCCTCGATATCTGCGAGCGGAAACTCGGTGCCTGGGAGGCGTTGTAGTAGACCGTCACCGACTGCAGGTTCGGGTGGGCGGCCTGCTTCCTGGCCACCGACTTCAGCACGGCGTCGAAGAACGCCTTGTTGCCGGCGGCGCTCTCGGCCGAGCCCGCGTAGCGGGCGTAGCCGGCGGTGGCGGAGCCGGCCGGGGCCGGATGGTCGGCCGGCCGGGCGCTCGCCGGGCTCGCGGTGCCCAGCGCGGCGGAGGCCAGACCGAGACCGAGCGCCAGGGCCACGAGTCTCCTGGAGGTCTTCGTGGACCGGGCGCTCGTGCGAGACGAGATCATGGGGGGCTCCTACTCGTTCTGTGGGGTTGAACGATCGGTTGCGCATGAGTCTCGGGGAGGCCAACGGGTCGGCGGATGATGGCAATCGGGGATAGCTCGGAGCTATCGGCGGCCGACTCGTGCGGTTTCGTCGCGATGTGAACATCTGGTGCGGCGCCCCCGCACCGCCCTACGCTCCCCCCATGGAGCTCGAGGTGAGGCACCTGCGCGTTCTGTGTGCCGTCGCCGACTCAGGCAGCCTGCACAAAGCCGCTCGGGAACTCGGCATGGCGCAGCCCTCGTTGAGCACCCAGTTGGGCCGTATCGAGCACGCCCTGGGCGGTCAGCTCTTCGTCCGTGCCCGTACCGGCTGCCGCCCGACCCCGCTGGGACGCGTGGTACTGAGCCGTGCCCGGCCCCTCGTCGCCGAGTTCGCCGCGCTCGTCACCGAGACCAGGGCGGCGGCCGCACGCGCCGCCGGCGGGCCGCTGCTGCGCATCGGCGCCACCGCGAGCCGGGCCTTACCGGGCTGGCTGCGCCGGCTGCGGACCCGGGTGCCCCCGATCGAACCGACGCTCCAGACGGACGTGTCCGCGAACTCCCTGCTGGGCATGGTGGCCGCGGGCAGGCTCGACATGGCCTTCGTGCACGAGGTCGAGGGCAGCCTTCTGCGCGTCCCGGCCGGGCTGTGTCTGCGGGTCCTGGTGGAGCGGGAACCGCAGTTCGTCACGCTCGCCGCGGACCATCCGGCGGCCGCGCGCGACCAGGTGCGGCTCACCGACCTCGCCGGCGAGCGCTGGATGGTCGACTCGACTGTCGACGGTGACTGGGACGCCCTGTGCCGCGTGCTGCGTGCGGCAGGACTCGAACCCGATCTGCTGCACGGCGACTACCTCACCGCGTACTCCCTGGCCGCCACCGGGGAAGTCGTCACGGTCAGCCAGCCCACCGCGCACCCGCGCCCCGACCTCGCCGTCCGGCCGCTGGAGGGCGACCCGATCGGCGTACGACTGCTGCTCGCGGCGCGCTCCGAGACCGAACTGGACTTTGCCTACGCCGAGTTGGAGGCCGCCTACTGGGAAGTGGCGCTCCAGGCGCCGGCGTACCGGGAGTGGCTGGCACGTTCGGGCACGTGCGGCGCGCCATCGCGCACTCCGGGTGCGCGAGAGGCGCAGGCGAGGCGGGACGCGCAGGGCGTCGGCGGGGACACCGGCCGGGCAGGTCTCGCGTGGCCGGACGATCTCCTGCGGCGGCCGCCGCGGCTCGTTCAGCCGCCGATGACGACCACCCGCGCCCACTCGGGCGGTGCGTCCGGCATGTAGTCGGAATCGTCCTCTCCCGACGGCGCGGCCGTGTAGGGTCGGGGGAACAGCCCCACCACCGTCCGGCACGGCGGCCGGGTCTGCGGCCAGGGCGTCTGCCCGTCGGTCAGGGCCACGACGACATCCGGCCGGGTCGAAAGCGCCTTGGCGAAGCCCGTGGGCAGATCCGTACCGCCTCCGCCCACCAGCGTGATGCCCTCGGACCGGCACAGCGGGTGCGCGACCCGGGCCGCCGCGTCGCACGGCACCACGGTGACCAGGTCCTGGCGACCGCCCACGGCCCGGGAGATCGCGGCGACCTCCAGGAGTGCGCTGCCCAGCTCGGCGTCACTGACCGATCCTGAGGTGTCGATGACCACGCAGACCCGGGGTGGCCTGCGCCGCAGACTCGGCAGCACGGCGCCGGGCACACCGGCCGAACGGCGCGACGGGCGGCCGTAGGAGTAGTCCTCCCTCGCGCCGGAGCCGGAGGCCGCCGAGCGGACCGCGGCTCCGAGCAACTCCCGCCACGGCTGCGGCGGATGGAAGACCTCCTCCGCCCAGCGCCGCCACCCCTGTGGAGCATCGCCCGAACGGCCCCTGATGCCCTGGGCCACCCGGAACCGGACCGCGTCCCGTTCCTGCGCACTCAGGCCGTGAGCGCCCTGCGGTCCGAGGTCCCACCCCCGTTCCAGGCCGTCGACGCCGCTGCCGCAGTCCAGCCAGGCCCACTTCAGGAGTGGCGGGGATCCCTGTTCGCGTCCTGAGTGGGCATCAGCACTCACCTTGCGCGAAAGGAACCCCCCGACTGTCATGGGAGTGAGTCGTCATCGCGGGGAGCGTGGCGTTCGTCACCTGCGATGTGCCACGTGTTTTCCACCGCGACCGGCGTGGCGGTCAGGGCCGTTCGGCGGGCAGCGACTCGCGCATCGCCTTCGCGGTGGTGGCCGGGTCGTAGTCCTCGGGAACGCCCGGGACGAGGATGATGTCGCCCTCGATGTGGCGTGAGCGCAGCGGTGCGATCTCCTGGTAGGCGGGCGAGTCCCACCAGGCCTGTGCCTCGGCGATCCCGGGGAAGGCGATCACCACGACATGTCCGGGCCAGGTGCCCTCCTTCACCTCGTGCTGGGTGGCGTGCACGAGGAAGCGGCCGCCGTACGGTGCGAAGGTCTCGGTGATGCGTTCGATGTACTCGGCGATCTCCGGGTGCGGGGCGGCCTCGCGCAGGTGGGCTATGGCGTAGGCGGGCATGACGTCCTCCGGTCGGTCGCTCGGGCTTCGTGTCCCGACGATCTTTGCACGGGGCGGGTCCGGGATCGATGACCTCGTGGGTAATGGTCCCTGTCAGGGTGGAGCATGGGCGGGCCGGGTCTCTCGGCCGCCAGGGTGGCGGTGCCGCCAGAGGAGGAAGACGGTGCAGGAGAGGAGGGCCCAGCCGGCCAGGACCAGGAACGGGAAGGCGTGCTGGTGACCGGCGAAGTACACGGCGGTGTGCTGGGCGTTCACCGAGGCCCCGGGCGGCAGCCAGCGGCCGATCACGCCGAGCGGGGAGGGCAGCAGCGGCCAGGAGACCGCTCCGCCCGACGAGGGGTTGCCCAGCAGGACCATGAGGCCCCAGGTCGGGATCATGGCCCAGCGGCCGAACAGGGTGTTGAACATCGTGAAGACCATGCCGGTGGTGAACATCGTCAGCGCCAGGATCATCCAGGACGCGACGAACGGCAGCTTCAGGGCGCCGAGCATCCAGTCCACCACCGCGGCGATCACGAAGCCGCCGAGCAGGGCGTAGACGACCGTGCAGGCGATGCGCTCCAGCGGTTTCAGCGCGGACGCGTGCACGCTGAGCTGAATGGCGCCGACGAAGCCGACGATCACGGCCGCGAGCGAGATGTAGAAGATGGCCAGCCCGCGCGGGTCGCCCTTCTGCAGCGGCTTGAGGTCGCGGATGGCGACCGGCACGCCGGTGGCCCCGCCGACCTTCTCCGCCGCTTGCACCAGCACCTGGGCGACCGTGGCGCCCGAGGCGCCGGACACGTCGAGGGTGACGGTCTTCCCGGCCGGAGGGACGTCGAGCACGGCGAAGACCTTCTGGTCGTCCACGGCCGCTTCCGCCGCGCCGCGGCTGTCGTAGGCCCGCAGCTTGAGGGAGGCGGCCAGCGCCTTCTCCATGCCGGCGACGAAGCGGCGGGCCCGTTCCTGGTCGTAGGCGCCGACGACCGCGGTGGGGATGACGTGCGGGGTGGGATTGGCCATGGCGTAGGTGTAGGAACCCGCGAAGAGTCCGGCCGCGGCGGCGAGGATCAGCGTCAGCACGGTCGCGGGCAGGAAGGGTGACTCCCGGAAGGCGGCCCAGCGCTCGGCCGGGGTGGGCGGGCGGCCGTGCTCACCATGCGGCGATTCGGACATAGCGCCCACGCTAGATCATCCCGCCGCGGCTCCTCTCTTTGAGGACTCGCCGAGGACCTCTCGCGCCGCCCCGACCCACTGGTCTGGATGTTTGTCTGCCTCAGACCCGTCCGGGCGCACTTTTTCCGGCGTCGCACCGATCCATACAGGACGAAACGAGGCGATTTGGAGCGACGTCGGCCGATGTCGGACCATGGGGTCCGTCCGGCGATCCCGGGCATCAGTTCGAAGAGAGGCGCACCACCCCATGCACGTCACCGGAACCGCTCCGCAGTCGGCTCCGGCCCCGCAGGGCAACCCCGCGGCCCCCTCCCTCACCGACGACACCACGGCCACCTCGCCCGCCGAGGCCTCCACCCGCACGGCCGACAGGCACGCCCACCGGTTCGGGCTGCCCGTCGCGACCGCGCTGGTCATGGGCAACATCATCGGCGGCGGCATCTTCCTGCTCCCGGCCTCCGTCGCCCCGTACGGCACGGTCAGCCTGGTCGCCTTCGGCGTCCTGACCCTCGGCGCGATCGCCCTGGCGCTCGTCTTCGGCCGACTCGCCGAACGCGATCCGCGCACCGGCGGACCCTACGTCTACGCCCGCGGAGCCTTCGGTGACTTCGCCGGCTTCCTGGCCGCCTGGTCGTACTGGATCACCACCTGGGTGTCGAACGCCGCGCTCGCCGTGGCCGCCGTCGGCTACCTCGACGTGCTGGTGCCGGTGAACGGCCACCGCTGGAGCGCGTGCCTGGCCGCGCTCGTCCTGCAGTGGCTGCCTGCGCTCGCCAACTTCGCGGGCACCCGCTACGTGGGCGCCGTCCAGCTCGTCTCCACCGTGCTGAAGTTCGTACCCCTGCTGCTCGTCGCGGTCGGCGGGCTGTTCTTCTTCGACCCGCACAACCTCGGCCCGTTCAACGCCGGCGGCGGCAGCGCGGTCGGCGCCGTGTCCGCCTCCGCCGCGATCCTGCTCTTCTCCTACCTCGGCGTGGAGTCCGCCGCCGTCAGCGCGGGCGAGGTGAAGAACCCCCGGCGCAACGTGGGCCGCGCCACCGTCATCGGCACCGTGGGAGCCGCCCTGGTCTACCTGCTGGGCACGCTCTCGGTCTTCGGTACGGTCGCGCACGGCCACCTGGTGAAGTCCACCGCACCGTTCTCGGACGCCGTGAACGCGATGTTCGGCGGCGCCTGGGGCGGCTGGGCCGTCGCGCTGGCCGCGCTGGTGTCGATGACCGGCTGCCTCAACGGCTGGACGCTGCTGAGCGCCCAGACCCCGTACGCCGCCGCCCGGGACGGCCTGTTCCCGGCCGCCTTCGCGCGCCGCCGACGGGGCGTTCCGACCGTCGGCGTGGCCGTCACCGTCGTCCTCGCCTCCCTGCTCACGGTCTACAACTACACCTCGGGTTCGGCCAAGGTCTTCCAGATCCTGGTCCTCGTCACCACGTTCACGGCGACCGTCCCGTATCTGCTGGCCGCGGCGGCGCAGATCTTCCACCTCGTCGCCGGGCGTCGGGAGCTGGTCGACCGGGCGCGGCTGGCACGGGACGCCGTGGTCGCCTCGATCGCGGCCGCCTTCTCGCTGTGGCTCGTCGCGGGCGCCGGATACGCCGCCGTCTACCAGGGCGTGCTGTTCCTGTTCGCGGGAGTCGTCGTCTACGCCGTCATGGCGGCTCGCAGGCGGTCCGCCGCACCCACCGCCGGCGAGGCGTCCGACCAGCCGGTCACTCCCTGACCCGACGGCGGCCGCCAAGCCCCCGGCAGCCGTGGAAACCGGACGACGAGCGCGTCAGCGGCCGAGGAAGTCGAGCAGGTCCCGGTTGAACCGCTGCTTGTCGCCGTCGACCATGGCGATGCCGTGGCTGCCGCCCTCGTACACCTCGAGCTGGGCGCCGGGGACCATCCGGGCGGTCTTGCGGCCGGTGGCGTCGATGGGCACGATCCGGTCGTCGTCGCCGTGCACGACCAGGGTCGGGATGTCGAACTTCTTCAGGTCCCCGTGGAAGGGCGTGCTGCCGAAGGCGTCGACGCAGGCGACCGCGCCCTGGACGGTCGCCGCCATGGCCATGTGCCAGAACGCGTCCTTGTTGCCCTGGGTGACCTTGCTCTCCGGGCGGTCGGCGGAGAAGAAGCCCTCGGCGGCGTCCTGCCAGAACTGCGAGCGCTCCTTGAGGATGCCGGCCTTGATGTCGTCGAAGACGCTCTGCGGCACGCCCTCGGGGTTGTCGGGGCCCTGCAGCATCAGCGGGGTGATGGCGGAAAGGAGCACCGCCGAGTGGACCCGTCCGGTGCCGTGGCGGCCGATGTACCGGGCGAGTTCGCCGCCGCCCATGGAATGCGCCACCAGGGTGACGTCGCGCAGGTCCAGATGGGTGAGCAGGTCGTGGAGGTCGTCGGCGAACGTGTCGAAGTCGTAGCCGTCGTAGACCGGTGTGGAGCGGCCGTGACCGCGGCGGTCGTGGGCGATGCCCCGGTATCCGGCGTCGGCGACGGCCTTCAGCTGGTCCTGCCAGGCGTCCCCGTGCAGGGGCCAGCCGTGGATGAAGACGACCGGCCGTCCCCGGCCCCAGTCCTTGTAGAAGATCTCCACACCGTCACGCGTGGTGCACACGGGCATGCGGGTCACCTTTCGGTCGGCCGGGGAAGCGCACGCGCCCGGCGCGGCCGAACGCGAGAGCGGACAGACGGGGGCGGCAGGTGTACGGCGACCGTGCCCCTCATCCATCGTCCCCGCCCACGCACTTCCCGCAATCCGGGCCCTGACGCGATGCGGCAGGTGCGCCACGGCCTGTCGTAAGGTGAGCCGATGCCCGACAGCCCGTCCCCGCACGCCGGCCCTGCCGGCCCCGGCGAACTCGCCGACGTGTACCGCGATCTGCACGCCCACCCCGAACTGGCCTTCTGCGAGCACCGCACGGCCGGCATCGTGGCCGAACGGCTGCGCGCCGCCGGCTACGAGACCGCCACCGGCATCGGCGGCACGGGAGTCGTCGGCGTGCTGCGCAACGGCGACGGGCCGACCGTGGCGCTGCGCGCCGACATGGACGCCCTGCCGGTGGAGGAGCAGACCGGCCTTCCCTACGCCAGTACCGCGCGGACGACCGACGGCGACGGGCGCGCGGTGCCCCTCATGCACGCCTGCGGCCACGACATGCACGTCACCTGCCTGCTGGGCGCGGCCGAGCTGCTGTCGGCCGACCGCTCCTCGTGGCGGGGCACCCTGCTGCTGGTGTTCCAGCCCGCCGAGGAGATCGGCGGCGGCGCAAGGGCCATGGTCGACGACGGGCTGTTCGAGCGGTTCGGGCGGCCCGAGGTCGTTCTGGGCCAGCATGTGTCGCCGCTGCCGGCCGGTTTCGTCGGACTCCACGCCGGGCCCGCGTTCGCCGCGTCCGACTCGCTGAGGGTCGTCCTGCACGGCAGCGGGGGCCACGGGTCCCGCCCGGAGGCTTGCGTCGACCCGGTCGTCCTGGCCGCCGCGACGGTGATGCGCCTGCAGGGCGTCGTCTCGCGGGAGGTGGCCGGCACCTCGACCGCCGTGGTCACCGTGGGGGCTCTGCACGCCGGGAACAAGGCCAACGTCATCGCGGACCGCGCCGAACTGCTGCTGAGCGTCCGTACCTTCGAGCCCTCGGTGCGTGAGGCCGTGCTGGGCGCCGTCGAACGGATCGTGCGCGCCGAGGCCGCCGCGTCCGGCGCGCCGCGGGAACCTGAGATCTCCCCCACCGAGTCGTTCCCCTCGGTCGTCAACGACCCCGCGGCGTGCGCACGGACGAGCGAGGCGCTCATCAGCGTGCTGGGCGCCGACCGGCTGGTGGATCCAGGACCGGCGACCGGCAGTGAGGACGTGGGTCAGCTGGCCGAGGCCGCGGGAGCGCCCTGCGTCTACTGGCTGCTGGGCGGCGCTGACCCGGCCGCCTTCGCCTCGGCGACGAGCTTCGAGGAACTGGCGCAGGTGGCCCGGAGCCAGCCGTCCAACCACTCCCCGCACTTCGCCCCGGTGGTCGAGCCGACCCTGCGCACCGGCGTCACCGCGCTGACCACCGCCGCCCGTGCCTGGCTGGGCCCGGCGGACGAAGCCGGCCGGTAGGACCGACTGGCGCGCGGTCCCGCCGGCGAGACGCCGGCCGCGGAGACGAGGACCGATAAAACCCCGCCCGCGAAGCCGCCGGCCGATACGACTCGGGTCACAGAGCCCCCGACCACCGAGACCCCAGCCCAAAAGCCCCGGCCGACGAAACCCCGGACACGGAGACCGGGGCCGATAAGCCCGGGCCGATACGACCCGGCCGCCAAACCCCGGACGATGAACCCCCGGCCCGGCGAAACCTCAGCCGCCAAACCCCGGCCGACAAGACCCCGGGCACACAACCCCCGACCGGCGAAACCCCAGCCCCAAAACCCCGGCAGACGAAACCCCGGACACCGAGACCGGGGCCGATAAGCCCCGGCCGCCAAACCCCGGCCGCGAAGCCCCGACCGACAAGACCCCCTGGCCGACGAAACCCCGGACACGGAGACGGGTCGATAAAAGACCCCCTGCCGGCGACGCTCCAGTCGCGAAGCCCCGGCCGACTTGGCGGTGGACACAGAGCCCCCGACCGGCGAACCCCCGGCCGCGAAGCCCTCGGTCGACGCCCCCTCGGCAAGCCGCCTCCGGTGAGGCCCCTCCGGTGAGGCCGCGCCCGGCTAGACCGGCGGGGTGCCGCCGCGCGACCGTCCGTGGCGGCGGCACCCGGTGACCCCGGGACGGTTCAGTCGACCTCGATGAGCAGGTCGCCGCCCTCCACTTGCTGGATGCGGTTGATGGCCAGCCGGGTCACGCGGCCGCCCCTGGCAGCGGTGATGGCGGCCTCCA
This sequence comes from Streptomyces carpinensis, assembly GCF_002154505.1. Taxonomy (GTDB): domain Bacteria; phylum Actinomycetota; class Actinomycetes; order Streptomycetales; family Streptomycetaceae; genus Streptomyces; species Streptomyces carpinensis. The sequence continues at coordinate 10,941 of NZ_MUBM01000236.1, forward strand.
TCTTCATCGCCTCGATAGTGGCCACGGTGACGCCGGCCTCGACCTCGTCGCCCTCGGCGACCGCGAGCGTCACCACACCGGCGAACGGCGCCGCCACGTGACCGGGGTTGGCCCGGTCCGCCTTCTCCGTCACGGGGACGTCGGCCGCGGCGGCGGTGTCGCGCACCTGGATCGGACGCAGCTGGCCGTTCAGCGAGGACATCACGGTGCGCATGCCGCGTTCGTCCGCCTCGCCGATGGCCTGCAGCTCGATCAGGAGCCGTACGCCGGGTTCGAGGTCGACGGCGTACTCCTTGGCGGGGCGCAGGCCGTAGAAGAAGGCCTTGCTGTCCAGCACACTGGTGTCGCCGTAGGCCTGGCGGTGGGTGTCGAAGTCGCGCGTCGGGCCGGGGAACAGCAGCCGGTTGAGGGTCGAGCGCCGGGACTTCTCCAGACCGCTGCGGTCCTCGGCGGTCAGCTCCTGCACCGGCTTCGCCTCGGCGCGGCCCTGGAGCGCCTTGGTGCGGAACGGCTCCGGCCAGCCGCCGGGCGGGGTGCCCAGCTCGCCGCGCAGGAAGCCGATGACGGAGTCGGGGATGTCGAACCGCTGCGGCGTCTCCTCGAAGTCCTCCGGCGCGACCCCCGCGCCCACCAGGTGCAGGGCGAGGTCGCCGACCACCTTGGACGACGGGGTGACCTTGACCAGGCGGCCGAGGATGCGGTCGGCGGCGGCGTACATCGCCTCGATGTCCTCGAATCGGTCGCCGAGGCCGAGTGCGACCGCCTGGGTGCGCAGGTTGGACAGCTGGCCGCCGGGGATCTCGTGGTGGTAGACGCGTCCGGTCGGCGAGGCCAGGCCCGCCTCGAAGGGGGCGTAGACCCTGCGGACGCTCTCCCAGTACGGCTCCAGGTCGCCGACCGCCTGCAGGTCCAGGCCCGTGGGGCGGTCGGAGTGGTCGGTGGCGGCGACGATCGCCGACAGCGACGGCTGGGAGGTGGTGCCGGCCATCGACGCGACCGCGCCGTCCACCGCGTCGGCGCCGGCCTGGATCGCGGCGAGGTAGGTGGCGAGCTGCCCGCCCGCGGTGTCGTGGGTGTGCAGGTGCACCGGGAGATCGAACTCGCGGCGCAGCGCGGAGACGAGCGTGGCCGCGGCGGGTGCGCGCAGCAGCCCGGCCATGTCCTTCACCGCCAGGACGTGCGCGCCCGCCTCGACGATCTGCTCGGCCAGGCGCAGGTAGTAGTCCAGGGTGTACAGGCGCTCGGCGGGGTCGGACAGGTCCCCGGTGTAGCACAGGGCGACCTCGGCGACGGCCGTGCCGGTCTCGCGCACGGCGTCGATGGCCGGACGCATCTGGGCGACGTCGTTGAGGGCGTCGAAGATGCGGAAGATGTCGATGCCGGTGGCCGCGGCCTCCTGCACGAAGGCGTCGGTGACCTCGGTCGGGTACGGCGTGTAGCCCACGGTGTTGCGGCCGCGCAGCAGCATCTGCAGACAGATGTTGGGCACCGCCTCGCGCAGGGCGGCCAGGCGCTCCCAGGGGTCCTCGGCGAGGAAGCGCAGGGCGACGTCGTAGGTCGCGCCGCCCCAGCACTCCAGGGAGAGCAGCTCGGGCAGGGTCCGGGCGACGACCGGGGCGACGGCCAGGAGGTCCTTGGTGCGCACGCGGGTCGCGAGCAGGGACTGGTGGGCGTCGCGGAAGGTGGTGTCGGTGACGCCGATGGTCGGCGACTCGCGCAGCCGGCGGGCGAAGCCCTCGGGGCCGAGTTCGACCAGGAGTTGCCGGGAGCCCGCGGGCGGCTCACCGGCGGGCAGCGGCGGCAGCTTGGTGACCGGGTCGAGCGACGCCGGGCGCTCGCCGTGGGGCTTGTTCACCGTGACGTCGGCGAGGTAGGTGAGCAGCTTGGTGCCGCGGTCGGCGGAGGAGCGGGCGGTGAGCAGGTGCGGCCGCTCCTCGATGAACGACGTCGTGACCCGCCCGGCCTGGAAGTCGGGGTCGTCGAGGACGGCCTGGAGGAACGGGATGTTGGTGGCGACGCCGCGGATGCGGAACTCGGCGACGGCGCGCCGGGCCCGGCCGATCGCGGCCTTGAAGTCCCGTCCCCGGCAGGTGAGTTTGACCAGCATCGAGTCGAAGTGGGCGCTGATCTCGGTGCCGGCGTGCGTGGTGCCGCCGTCCAGGCGGATGCCCGAGCCGCCCGGTGAGCGGTAGGCGCTGATCCGGCCGGTGTCGGGACGGAAGCCGTTGGCCGGGTCCTCGGTGGTGATGCGGCACTGCAGGGCGGCGCCGCGCAACTGGACGGTGTCCTGGGAGAGTCCGAGGTCGGCGAGGCTCTCGCCGGCGGCGATGCGCAGTTGTGCCTGGACCAGGTCGACGTCGGTGACCTCCTCGGTCACCGTGTGCTCGACCTGGATGCGCGGGTTCATCTCGATGAAGACGTGGTTGCCCTGGCGGTCGAGCAGGAACTCCACGGTGCCCGCGTTGCGGTAGCCGATCTCGCGGGCGAAGCGCACCGCGTCGGCGCAGATGCGGTCGCGCAGCACCGGATCGAGGTTCGGCGCCGGGGCCAGCTCGATGACCTTCTGGTGGCGGCGCTGCAGCGAACAGTCCCGCTCGAAGAGGTGGATGACGTCGCCCTGTCCGTCGGCGAGGATCTGCACCTCGATGTGGCGGGGTTCGACGACGGCCTTCTCCAGGAAGACGGTGGGGTCGCCGAACGCGGAGGCGGCCTCGCGGGACGCCGCCTCTATGGACTCCCGCAGCGCGGCCGGGTCCTCGACGCGGCGCATGCCGCGCCCACCGCCGCCGGCGACGGCCTTGACGAACACGGGGAAGCCGATGTCCTCGGCGGCGCGCACCAATTCGTCCACGTCGGTGGAGGGCGCCGAGGAGCCGAGCACCGGGACGCCGGCGGCCCGGGCGGCCGCCACCGCGCGGGCCTTGTTCCCGGTCAGTTCCAGGGTTGCGGCGTCCGGGCCGACGAAGGTGATGCCCGCCGCCTCGCAGGCGCGGGCCAGTTCCGGGTTCTCGGACAGGAACCCGTATCCCGGGTAGACGGCGTCCGCGCCCGCCCGGCGGGCCGCGCGGACGATCTCCTCCACGGAGAGGTAGGCCCGAACCGGGTGTCCCGGCTCGCCGATCTCGTAGGCCTCGTCGGCCTTCAGCCGGTGCAGCGAGTTGCGGTCCTCGTACGGGAAGACGGCGACGGTGCGTGCGCCCAGTTCGTAGCCGGCGCGGAACGCGCGAATCGCGATCTCGCCCCGGTTGGCGACCAGTACCTTGCGGAACATCCTGGATCCCTTCGGACTGCCGGTGACGAGGACCATGGTGTCGGCGACGACCGCCTCACGCCATGTGAGCCGGGCCACTGCTTGCGTTCGATCCCCGCGGGGCCTGCCGCCCCGCCCTGTCGCCGATTCCCCCCGGAATCGTCCGTGATCGGTAACAGCGGGATCCCGGGCGGGCGTTCCGCCGTCCTGAGGGGTGCACGGAAGCACACGGACGGCGAGGAGCGGGGCGGACATGGTGCGGCATGGGGGACGGGGATGGCACGGGCGGGTGCTGGCGGCGGCGCTCGGGGTGACCGCGGTGGCCGCCGCCACCTCGGTGTGGACGGCGCAGGCGGATCCCGTCGGGAAGCAGCACGCGGATACGGGCGTCTCGGCGCGGCCCTCCGGGCCGGCCGCCGGAGCCGAGGACTCCGCGCAGGCGAGGGTGTCGGCGGCGATCGCCCACGCCTCGGACCGCGGCGCCCGGGGCGTCAACATCACCATCGACGACGGACCGGACCCGGTCTGGACGCCGCGGGTGCTGCAAGTGCTGCGGGACAACGGGGTGAAGGCCACGTTCTGCATGGTGGGCACGCAGGCCGAGGCGCATCCCGAGCTGGTCCGCGCCGTCGTGGCGGCCGGGCACCGGCTGTGCGATCACACGGTGTCGCACGACACCGGCATGGACCACAAGTCGCAGGCGTACCAGTCGCAGCAGATCCTGGACGCCGAACGCATGATCACCAAGGCGTCCGGGGGTGTCCGCCCGATGTACTACCGGGCTCCGGGCGGCGCCTTCACCCCCTACAGCCGCGACCTCGCGGCGTCCCACGGGATGCGGCCGCTGGGCTGGAACGTCGACACCGAGGACTTCAAGCGTCCCGGTACCGCGGCCATCGTCGCCACGGTGAGGAACGAGGTCGCGAACGGCCCGACCATCCTGTTCCACGACGCGGGCGGCGACCGCTCCCAGACCGTGGCCGCCCTGCGTGAGGTTCTGCCCTGGCTGAAGCAGCAGGGGTACTCGTTCGGTTTCCCGGTGCGCTGATCCGTCCCGGGCGCCTCGGCGCCGCCGGGTGCTCACTGCGTGGGCGCCGTCCTGTCCCGCGGCCTGGCCGCCAGGGCCGCAGCGGTCAGGCCGGCCCACCCCAGGGCGGTGACGACCGCACCCGCGCGGCGCACCCGGCCGGGGACGGCGGTGCCGAACAGGACGGCGTCGCCGACGTCGGAGGCGATGCGCACCGCGGTGGCCGTGACCAGGGCGGGGCCCTTGGGGGCCAGGAGCATGGCCAGGCCGCCGGCGGCGTCGCGCCAGGCGAGCGGGCGCAGTACGGCGGCGGTGTACGGGTGCGTCTCCCGCCGCGCGTCCACCAGTCCCACGGGGCGGGCCAGCCAGTCCGGCCGGTACGCCGCCACGGCTCCGTAGGCCACCGTCGCCGCCCCGACCATACGCAGCAGTCCTGTACGCACCCGAACGCACCTCCGAAGCAAGAGCCGAGAAACCCCATCAGGGGCGTTTTCTCCTGTTCACCGCCCGTTTCCACGGGTACGCAGAAGTACGTACCCGAAGCAGTGGCTTTGGGTGCACAGTGGTTTGAGCACTACCCCCAACAGGAGGCGGTCATGATCCTCCTCGGTGTGATTCTTCTGATCGTCGGCTTCGTCACCGGCATCTCCATCCTCTGGACCATCGGCATCATCCTCGCCGTGATCGGCGCCGTTCTGTGGATCCTGGGTTCCATGGGGCACGCGGTGGCCGGTCACCGCCACTACTGGTGAACGGCTGACCCACGGCGGCCCCACCCACCCCGGCGGCGCGGCGGGGCCGTCGGTCTGCCCGGGTGCCGGACGGCGCGGATGCGGCCTCAGGGCCTTGGCCGGTCTATTCGGCGGCGGGCGGGGTAGCCGGAGTAGCCGGAGATACGAAAGAGAAGTAACACTGTGTGACAAGTTGAGGCAACCACATGGCCGTCCCGCTTAGGCAGAAGGCGTCGGATGAGCCGGAACGGAACAGGAACAGGCGGGGCGCGCTGCATTGGTCCGCCCAGTGGGACAGCGGCGCGATCAGCGCCGCCGCAGCCCGTGCGGTCGTGGGCGGTTTCCTGGACCGGGTCCGTGCCACCGGCCGTACACCCGTTCCCGACCGCGTGGCGCAGGACGCGCAACTGGTGGTCAGCGAGCTGATCACCAACGTCGTGCGGCATGCTCCCGGAGCCTGCGGGCTGCGCCTCGAGGCGCAGCCCGATAGCGGGCTCGTGCTGATCGGCGTGTGGGACACCTCTCCCCTGCCGCCCCGGCCCCGGCCGTACGACGGCCGGCGGGTGGGCGGTCACGGCCTGGAGATCGTCAGGGCCCTCAGCCATGCCCTGACCGTCACGGACCGTGGCCGTGGCAAGGAGGTCACCGCACAGTTGCAGCTGTCCACCGAACCCCCTTGAGGGCCGCCCAGGGCCCCGGGGCAGCACCGCGAAGCCACGGCGACCCGCTGTGATCCGGCCCGGCCGGAGCCGCCGGCGCTGCGGATGCGTCCCTGGGAGGGGTCGGCCATTCTGGGAGGGAACCTCGCCGTGAAGGAGTACACGATGAGCATGATGGACAAGCTCAAGGGACTGCTGAAGGGTCACGAGGACCAGGCCGGCAAGGGCATCGACAAGGGCGGTGACTACATCGACGAGCGCACCCAGGGCAAGTACCGCGGCCAGGTGGACACCGCCCAGGATCGCCTCAAGGAGCAGATGCGAGACCAGGACCGGGGTCCCGACCAGCCGCCGCGCTGACGGCCGCGCCCACTTCTGGAAGCACACGCGGGGGAGGAAACCCGGTGTCCTCGCGGCCCGCGATCCGCGTCAGGGAACGCGAGCGACGCCGGCGTAGATACCGCTGCCCTCGGGCTGCGGCGCGGGGGCAGACTTGAACCACTCGGTGGCCGTGACCAGGCCGGGGTCCACGAGTTCCAGGCCCTCGAAGAAGCGGGCCACCTCCGCGCGGGTGCGGAAGCCGAGGCGGATGCCGCCCTTGGCGTACTCCTCGGTGACCTGCTGCGCCAGCTCCGGATAGAGGTCGGACGCGGCGTGCGAGAGCACGAGGTGGCTGCCGGGCGGAAGCGCGGCGAGCAGCTCGCTCACGATGCCGTGGGCGTCCTGCTCGTCGGTGATGAAGTGCATCAGCGCGATCAGCGACAGCGCCACGGGGCGTTCGAAGTCGAGCACCTTCCGGGCGTGTTCGAGGATCTGGGCCGGACGGCGCACGTCGGCCTCGATGTAGTCGGTGGTTCCCTCGGGTCGGCTGACGAGCAGGGCCTCGGCGTGCCGCAGCACGATCGGGTCGTTGTCCGTGTAGACGACCTTGGCGGTGGGCACGATCCGCTGGACGATCTGGTGCAGGTTCGGCTCGGTCGGAATGCCCGTGCCGATGTCGAGGAACTGATCCACCCCCTGCGCCGCCAGCCAGGCCGCCGCACGCTGCATGAACGCGCGGTTCTGCCGGGCGGCGTCGTGCGCCTCCGGCGGCAGCACGCGCCCGACGGCCTCGTCCACGGGGTAGTTGTCCTTGCCGCCGAGCAGCCAGTCGTACACCCGGGCCGGATGCGCCTTGCTCGTGTCTATCTGCGGGGCCGGGAAGTCGGTGGCTTCCGTCGCCATGGCGGACCTCCGTCGTGCGAGGGCGAGTGGATCGGCATCGATGTCGATCACCGCAGTCTCGCACACCATCTCCCGTGCCGGTAAGCACAGTTGTCCGAAAGCTCGTCAGGAAACCCTTGCCGCGGAGGCCGGTCGGGTCAGGCGGGACGTTCCCCGTGGACGCGGTACGGCTCGGCGTCGGCCCACCTGACGTCCAGACCGAGGCCCGGCCGGCCGGTGTCGGGACGCAGGGCGCCGTCGACGGGCGACAGCGTGCCGTCGAACACCAACCGCTCGAACCGGACGTGGTCGTGGAAGTACTCCAGGTGCCGCAGGCGGCGTACGGCGCAGAAGGCATGGGCGGAGACCGCGGGGGCGCAGTGCGCGGACAGGTCCAGGTGCCGGGCCGCCGCGAGTCCTGCGACCTCCAGTACGCCCGTGATGCCGCCGCAGCGGGTGACGTCCGCCTGGAGGCAGTCCACCGCGCCCGCGTCGACGAGGTTGACGAAGTCGCGTGTGGTGTAGGCGTACTCGCCCGCGGCGATCTCCAGCCGTCCCGGACCGTTCTGGCAGAGCATCCACAGGCCCTCGATGTCCGCAGAGCTGACCGGCTCCTCGAACCACCGCACGTCCCATTCGTCGTGGAACCTGTGCGCCCAGTACAGGGCCTCCTTGCGGCCGAGGGCGCCGTTGGCGTCGGTGAACAGTTCGGGCGCGGCACCGATCGCCCGGCGGACCGCGGTCAGCCGCCGCGGGTCGCGGTCGGGGTCCCGTGAGGTCTTCAGCTTCACCCGCGGAATGCCCTGTTCGACCCAGGCGGTGAGCTGGTCGGCCAGGCGGTCCAGGGAGTAGTTGGTGAAGCCGCCGCTGCCGTAGACCGGGACCCGGCCGTGGCAGGCCGGCAGCGCGTGGACCAGCGGTACATCCAGCAGCCTGGCCTTGAGGTCCCACAGGGCGATGTCGGCGGCGGACACCGCCATGGCTCCCACCCCGGGCCGGCCGGCGTTGCGGATCTGCCTGCCCATCAGCTCCCACAGCGCGGGGGGTGAGGAGGCCTGCCGTCCCTGGAGCAGGGGGGCGAGGGTGCCGGACAGGAAGGCGGCGACCGAAACGTCGCCGTAGGTGTAGCCGATGCCGGTACGCCCACCCGCGTGCACCCGGCACAGGACCATGGTCGTGGAGTCCCACTCCAGGGTCCCGTCCTGCTCCCTGCCGTCGGGGCCGTCCGTGGGCAGCTCGAACGCGTGCACGTCGACGGCCTCGATCCTGCACGCGTCGAGGGCCGGGCGGGCATCAGAGTCCGTGCCGGTCCCAAGCGCCATGACGCACTCCTTCGAACACACCTCGTCCGTCGGCTTCCGCCGTCACCAGCGGGTGACCCGTGCGGGGGGTGCGTAAACGACGGGACCGCAACGGCCACCCGCCCGGCCCCGATCCGGCCGCCGAGGCGACACACCGGACGGTCACCCGCGAGACGGAACGTGCGCAGCAGCCGGAGGAAGGCCCGCTTGAAGCGGCGCGGGAACGGGACCGAATGAAGTACTCCGTGCGCCTGTCACGACCCGTCATGGACGCCGGGCGCAGTCGTCCACCGACGGGAGGGCCGGGAAGCGCCGGGTGCTGTGCCTGTACTGCCTGCAGGGGGTCGCTCCCCCCGCATCCCGCCGCGGAACCCGAGGTGATCCATGCGCGTCCTGCTCGTCCACCCCAGTGCCCTGATGTACTCGGAGATCTTCCTCAGGCTGGAGCCGCTCGGCCTGGAGCGGGTGGCCGCCGCGGCCCGTGACGCCGGGCACCAGGTGCAGGTGGTCGATCTGCAGGTGCTCAGGCACCGGGACCTGCGCAGGCTCGTGCACTCCTTCCGGCCGCAGGTGCTCGGCTTCTCGCTGAACTACCTGGCCAACATCCCCGAGGCCATCGATCTCTCCCGCGCCGTCAAGCAGGCACTGCCCGGCTGTTTCGTCTTCTTCGGCGGGCACAGCGTCTCCTTCGTGGCCGACGACGTGCTGCGCCAGGCACAGGGCGCCGTGGACGCCGTGGTGCGGGGCGAGGGCGAGCCCGCGATGGCCCCGCTGCTGGAGGCGGTGCGCGACGGTGGGTTGCAGGAGGTGCCCGGCATCGTCACCACCGCCGGGCACGGGCCTCCCCCGCGCCTGCTGCACAGCATCGACGGCCCGCGCCCCGCCCGCGACCTGATGCGTCACCGGCGCCGCTACTTCATCGGCGAACTGGACCCGTGCGCCTCCATCGAGTTCACCCGCGGCTGCCCCTGGGACTGCTCCTTCTGCTCGGCCTGGACCTTCTACGGCCGCAGCTACCGCAAGGCGAGCCCGCAGGCCGCCGCCGAGGAGCTGGCCTCGATCGCCGAACCCAACGTCTTCATCGTGGACGACGTCGCCTTCATCCGCCCCGAGCACGGCAACGACATCGCCGCCGAACTGGAACGCCGCCGGGTCCGCAAGCAGTACTACCTGGAGACCCGCGCCGACGTGCTGCTGCGCCACACCGAGGTGTTCGAGCGCTGGACCCGGCTGGGTCTTCGCTACATGTTCCTGGGCATGGAGGCCCTGGACGCCGAGGGCCTGGACCTGTTCCGCAAGCGGGTCAACCCCGACGACAACTTCCGCGCCCTGGAGACCGCGCGGCGGCTGGGGATCAACGTCGCCATCAACCTGATCGTGGACCCGGCCTGGGACACCGAACGCTTCCGTCTGGTGCGCGAGTTCGCCCTGTCCGTCCCGGAGATCGTGCACCTGACGGTGATGACCCCGTATCCGGGCACCGAGATCTGGCACACCGAGTCCCGCCGGCTGACCACCCGCGACTACCGACTGTTCGACATCCAGCACGCCGTGGTCCCCACGACCCTGCCGCTGAACCGCTTCTACGAGGAGCTCGTGCGCACCCAGGCCGTCATCAACCGCAAACACCTCGGCGTGCGCACCGCGTTCGGCGCGGCCCGGATCCTCGCCGACCGGCTGGCGCACGGCCAGACCAACTTCGCGCGCATGCTGTGGAAGTTCAACAGCGTCTACAACCCGCAGCGGCAACTCGCCGACCATCGGCGCCCGGTCCGCTACGAGCTGCCCCTGCCGCCGCAGGTCCCGGTCGGCGACCGACGGGAGCTGTACATCCACACCAGGCAGTCTCCCCGCTCCGGGCCCTCCGCGAGCCCCGCCGGGGGTTAGGCCGGGCCGTCGCACGCAGACCGTCCGGTCCGAGAGGAGGTCCGGGCCCACAGCTCGAAGCGCGTGGAGGGCGCTCATGTCACAGACACATCCCGGGGTGGAGGAGCCAGGGCACACCGCCCGTCCGCCCCGGGCCCGTACGGGCATGAAGATCCGGGACTATCTGACCACCACCGATCACAAGAAGATCGGCAGCATGTACCTGGTCACCGCGTTCTGCTTCTTCCTGGCCGCCGGCATCATGGCGATGCTGATGCGGGCGGAGCTGGCCCGTCCGGGCCTGCAGCTCATGAACGCGGAACACTACAACCAGCTGGTCACGATCCACGGCACGATCATGATGCTGCTGTTCGCGACGCCCACCTTCGCCGGGTTCACCAACGCCATCATGCCGCTGCAGATCGGCGCACCCGACGTCGCCTTCCCCCGGCTGAACGCCCTCACCTACTGGTTCTTCCTGTTCGGCGGGCTGACCGTGCTGTCCGGGTTCGCGGTCGACAACGGTGCGGCGCCGTTCGGCTGGTTCGCCTACGCGCCGTTGAACGACTCCGTCCACAGCCCCGGCCACGGCGGGGACCTGTGGGCCATGGGGCTGGTGGTCGCGGGTCTCAGCACCACGCTCGGCGCCGTCAACTTCATCGCCACGATCCTGTGTCTCCGCGCACCGGGCATGACCATGTTCCGGATGCCGCTGTTCACCTGGAACGTGCTGTTCACCTCGATCCTCGTGCTGCCGGCCTTCCCGGTGCTCACCGCGGCGCTGCTGGCGCTGGAGGCCGACCGCAAGTTCGGCGCCCACATCTACGATCCCGCCAGCGGCGGTGCGCTTCTGTGGCAGCACCTGTTCTGGTTCTTCGGCCACCCGGAGGTCTACATCGTGGCGCTGCCGTTCTTCGGTGTGGTCACGGAGATCGTCCCGGTCTTCAGCCGCAAACCCGTCTTCGGCTACGTCGGCATGGTGAGCGCGACGATCTCGATCACCATGCTGTCGGCCACCGTCTGGGCCCACCACATGTTCGCCACGGGCGGGGTCCTGCTGCCGTTCTTCTCGCTGATGTCGTTCCTGATCGCCATTCCCACCGGGGTGAAGTTCTTCAACTGGATCGGCACGATGTGGAAGGGGAGTCTCTCCTTCGAGACACCGATGCTGTGGTCGCTCGGCTTCATGGTGACCTTCCTGCTCGGCGGGCTCAGCGGCGTCCTCATCGCCTCCCCGCCGCTGGACTTCCACCTGACCGACAGTTACTTCATCGTCGCCCATCTGCACTACGTGCTCTTCGGGACGATCGTCTTCGCGACCTTCGGCGGGTTCTACTTCTGGTGGCCCAAGATCACGGGCAAGCTGCTGGACGAGCGGCTGGGGAAGATCCAGTTCTGGACGCTCTTCGTCGGCTTCCAGACGACGTTCCTCGTCCAGCACTGGCTGGGCGAGAGCGGCATGCCCCGGCGTTACGCCGACTACCTCGCGGCCGACGGGTTCACGGCCCTGAACACCATCTCGTCGATCGGCGCCTTCCTGATCGGCCTGTCCAACCTGCCCTTCCTGTACAACGTGTGGAAGACCGCCCGCTACGGGACGACGGTGGACGTGGACGACCCGTGGGGGTACGGCCGGTCGCTGGAGTGGGCGACGTCCTGTCCGCCGCCCCGGCACAACTTCACGGAGCTTCCGCGCGTGCGGTCCGACTCCCCGGCCTTCGACCTGCACCATCCGGACATCCAGCAGGAGTTGCCGGCGGCCGAACACGGAACCGTGGAAGCGACTCCCGACACCATGGGGACGCAGACCGAATGAAATCCGAGGCCTTCCTTTTCGCCGGCGTGGCCGTGTTCTTCCTGCTCACGGACGTGGCCTACATCTGGTTCGCCCGGGAGCCCGCCGGGATCGCCGCGCTGACCGTGTCCTGCTTCATGGCGTCGGTGATCGCCTTCTTCTGCCTGATCAACCACCGGCGCAAGGGCGAGCGCCCGGAGGACCGGCCGACCGGGGAGATCCGGGAACGCAGCGGCCACGTGGCGTTCTTCCCGCCGCACAGTGGACACCCGGTGGTGACCGCCGCCGGCGTGACCGTGTGCGCCATCGGCGTCATCTACGGCTTCTGGCTGTTCGTGATCGGATTCGGAGTCTTCGCCATCGGACTCCTCGGCATGGTGTTGGAGTTCGTGGGCCGCGACAGCGCCTGATCCGCGCCCGGCACCGGGGGCGCGGCTCGCACCAAGGATCACCGAGAATCCACATAAAAGCGGCATAAGTCACCCGAACAGGGGAACCCTTGCATAAGGCAACAGACTCCCCTTTCGGAGAGGAGACGACAGCAATGTCGTATCCACATCGCTCCAGTGACGTGGGCGCCCATCCTGAGATGATGGGCACGCATCCCGAGATGGCCGAGATGCGGGAACGCCTTGAGCGCACTGCCTCGAGCGGCCCGGCGATGGCCGTGGAAGGCCTGATCGTGCTGACAGGTCTCTACGCCGCCATCTCCCCCTGGGTCGTGCACTTCGCGATCCAGCCCGCCATCACCGTCAACAACCTGCTCGTGGGTATCACCATCGGCCTGATCGGGCTCGGTCTGGCCCTCGCCCCGGAACGCATGTTCCGTCTGGCATGGGCACTCATTCCGCTCGGCATATGGCTGTTCATCTCGCCGTGGGTGGTGACGTTCCTCCACACCGCGCGGGCAGGCATCATCTGGAACAACTGCTGGGTCGGTGCGGTGACCGTCGTGCTGGGGCTTGCCGCCATGGGCCTGACCATCGGCGTGGCCCGCCGGGGCGGCCAACGGTGACACAGAGGAGCACGCCGTGTCCGGGCCCGAAGGCGCGGGCACGGCAGGCCCTCACTCCTTGGAGGAACCCGCTCCGCCCGACACCGGATCGGCCGTACGGCCGGTGATCTGCAGACGCTCCTCCGCTGTCGTCGGCATGTCGACCCGCTCGCCGTAGTACCAGGCGCTCAGCCGGGCCTGCACACGGCGGCGCAGCGGGGCGTCGGCGCCCGGGTGCTTCAGCGGCAGCGGGATGTCCCTGACCAGCAGCTTGTACCGGCGCTGTGGGTCGAGTCCCTCGTGGCTCTCCGACATGCCGCCCGGGAGGTCCTGGTACACCTCGCCCGTCTCCTCGCCCTCCTCCAGCAGTTGCCGTTCGTGCAGCTGGAGCGCGAGGCAGACCCGTCTGGTGATCAGGTAGGCGAGTACGGGACCGGCGAACAGCAGCACGCGGAAGATCCAGGTGAGGCCGTTGACGGAGAGGTGGAACACGGCTGCGATCACGTCGTTGCCGCCTGCGAGCAGCAGCACGGCATAACAGACGATGGCCGCGACGCCGAGCCCGGTACGCACGGGGCGGTCCCGCGGCCGGTCGCACAGATGGTGCTCCACCAGGTCCCCGGTGACCCAGCGTTCGAAGACGGGATAGCTGTAGAGCACCACGAACAGCAGCGCCGGCAGCACCACCGCCGGGAGCAGCACGTTCCACATGAAGGTGTGCCCGGCGACGTTCCACTCCCCGCCTGGCATGAGGCGCAGGGCGCCTTCGAGGAACCCTACGTACCAGTCCGGCTGGGCGTCGGTGGACACCTGGTCGGGAATGTAGGGGCCGAAGTTCCAGATGGGGTTGATCTGGGCGATCGCCCCCATGACGGCGAGGACTCCGAAGACCATCAGCGACAGCCCGGTCGACTTGCCGACGAACAAGGGGAACATCGGCTGCCCCACCACGTTGCGGTTGGTCTTGCCCGGCTCGGACCACTGAGTGTGCTTCAGGTACACCACCATGATCAGGTGCACCGCGATCAGCGCGATCAGCAGGCCCGGCACGAACAGGACGTGGAGGATGTACAGCCGCTGGCTGAGCGCCGTGCCCGGGAAGGGGCCGCCCCAGGCGAAGAAGGCGAGATAGGTCCCGACCACCGGGATCGACAGCACGATGGAGTTGGCGGTGCGAAGACCCGTGCCGGACAGCAGGTCGTCCGGGAGGGAATAGCCGGCGAACCCCTCCAGCAGTGCCAGCAGGAAGAGCGTCACGCCCACGGACCAGTTGAGCTCGCGCGGCCTGCGGAAGGCACCGGTGAAGAAGATCCGCATCATGTGCACGCCCACGGCCGCCACGAAAACCAGGGCGGCCCAGTGGTGCATCTGCCGCATCAGCAGGCCGCCGCGCACGTCGAAGCTCAGCTGCAGGGTCGAGTCGTACGCCTTCGAGACCAGCAGGCCCCGCAGCGGCCCGTAGGAGCCCGTGTAGCGCACCTCGGCCAGGCTCGGATCGAAGAACAGCGTCAGGAAGGACCCGGTCAGCACCAGTACCGCGAAGCTGTACAGGGCGATCTCGCCGAGAAGGAACGACCAGTGGTCGGGGAAGGCCTTGCGCAGCAGCTGCCCTGCCAGCTCGGAGACGGGTGCGCGCCGGTCGGCGACGACGTAGGCCTGGAAGGCGCCCTGCCGGACCCTGGCTTCGACTCTCGCCTTGCGGCGCCGCATCAGCACGCCCGCATCACGCTCCTCGTGTGTCCGTCCGGCCGCCGCCGGGCAACCCGGACGGCGCGGCGGGCCCGGGGGCACCCGCCTGCCGGGTGTTTCAATCTTGGGTGTACGGCCCGGGCGCGTGCCGCAGGCATGCCGTGGGCACCCCCGATTCCGCGGGGACGACACCTTCGGCCCGATCGCGGCCGGGGACCACCAGGAGCGCCGAGCGGCCCGGCGCGCCGGCAAGGAGCAGGCGTGGACAGTCGAGGCATCGTCGAGGAGCTGACGGAGGACCACCGTCAGGTCCGGTCCCTCTTCGACGGGATCCGGTCCGCACGACCCGGCTCCGCGGAGCGCCTGGCCCTGGTGGAGCGAGCCGGCCGCGCACTGGTACGTCATGCGACGGCAGAGCGGGTCCACCTGTACCCGGCGGTGCGCCGCTTCCTGCCCGACGGCGACGGCTGGGTGGAGCGTGAGCTGCGCGAACACCAGGAGATCGAGGAACTGCTGAAGGCGCTGGAGGAGGCCGATCCGGCCGGCGAGGAGTTCGCGCACCTGCTGCTGTCGCTGGTCACCCGGGTGACGGAGCACGTCGTCGAGGAGGAACAGCTGCTGTTCCCGCGGCTGCAGGCCCTGTGCCCCGCCGACGTCCTGCGGGACCTCGGTGCGAAGGTGCGGGACATCGAGGCGACCGCGCCGACCCGGCCGCGCCCCGGGGCCCCGGCCTCGGCACCGCTGGTGAGACTCACCGCGCAGATGTGGGGGCCGCTCGACCGCATCCGGGACGCGGCCACCCGGCGCGGCCGCCGGTGAGCCGGGCCCCCTGCCAAGGACCTACGGAGCGGGCAGCGGGGCCCAGGAGGCGGGGGCGGGAGTGCACGGC
>NZ_MUBM01000237.1 GCF_002154505.1 Streptomyces carpinensis
GCGGTAGGGGGGTGGGTGCGGGTGTGTCGTGGGGTTTTCGCGCCTCCGCCGCCCCTGCCCGTCCCTTCCCTCAGGGGCAGCGCCCCTGTGGTCCCACCAGGGGCACTGCCCCTGGACCACGGTCTGCCTGAACGGCCTCGTCCTCGAACGCCGGACGGGCTGGAGATCCACCCTCGCTCGGAAAAGCCCTGGGCGGGCTGAAGAGTCATCCCCTCGCTCAGAAGGTGGCCCGGATCTCCCCCACCTCGCGGCCTCCGCCCAGCAGTGGGGCGTGGCCGATCCGCTCGATCACCGGGGCGTCCACCCCCATCAGCGTCAGCGCACGGGCCAGCACCGGGCCCAGCGCCCTCACCGCGCCGTCGTCGACCTTGAAGGCCAGGGCCCGGCCGTCCGGCAGGGCGACCGCCTGGACCGCCTCCGCACCCACCTTGGACAGGGTGCCGGGGACCTCGCGCATCAGCCAGGTGTCATGGCGGCGGGTGCCGGCGACGTACTCGGGATGGGCGCGCATGGCGTCGGCGACACGGCGTTCGGCCGTGCCCGGCGCCGCGAGGACGCAGGAGCGGTAGGCGCGGGCCAGGCCCGTGAGACTGATCGCCATCAGCGGCGCGCCGCAGCCGTCCGTGCCCACCGCCGCCACTTCCTCGCCCGCCGCTTCCTCCACAACCCTGTGGATGAGCTGCTGCAACGGGTGCTCGGGGTCGAGGTACGTCTCGAGCGGCCACTTCCGCAGCGCGCACGCCGCCAGCATCGCGGTGTGCTTGCCGGAGCAGTTCATCGCCACCCGGTCGCGCCCCGCCCCGGCCGCCAGCCAGGTCTCCCGCTCCTCCTGGTCCAGCGGCAGGTCCGGCGGGCACTGCAACTGCTCGGGGGACAGGCCGTGCTCTTCGAGCATCTTGTGGACCAGATCGCGGTGGAAGGGCTCCCCCGAGTGGCTGGCCGCAGCGAGCGCGAGCCGCTCCCCGGCCAGGTCCAGGCCCGCCCGCAGCATGCCCGCCGCCTGCATGGGCTTGTTGGAGGAGCGCGGGAAGACCGGCGCCGTGACGTCCCCCCACGCCTGCTCGACCGCGCCGCCCGGGCCCAATATCACCAGGCTGCCCCGGTGCCGCCCCTCCACGAATCCGGAGCGCACCACCTCGGCGAGGACGGGGGAGGCGGCGGGCGGGACCTCGGACGCTGAGCAAGCGGGGGACACGGACATCGGCGATGGCCTTCCGGAGACGACGAGCAGGAACGCGGGGCACGGGGAGTCGTGCCCCGCGCGGGCCCGGGGTCGCCACGGCCACGGCGTCACATGAGCAGGTCGTCCACCTGTGCCTCGCCTTCACGGTACCTGCGGGCGATCTCCCCGCTGCAGCCGTCGGCCGTGCGCTGCAACTGCTGCCGGCGCCTTGACACCTGCTGCTCGCACCGCACGAGCCGCCCCATCGCCGCGCCCAGCTCCAGGTCGGTGCGGGCGTCCAGGTCCGACAGCTCGACCTCGGCGAGCATCTCGGCGGCCAGCCGCCGGTACTCCTCGCTGTGCGGGGTGCCCAGCGTCACGTGCCGTGCCGACGAGCGCTGCCGGGCGGGCGCGTCCTTGAGGATCTCCGCGAGCCGCTCGACGACGGACGCCTGCCCGCTGTCCACGACGGCGGCGAGCCCGGCCGCCGACCCGCGCCCGGCCGCCGACCCGCGCCGGGCCAGCTCCGCGCGCAGAATGTCGATCCGCCCCTGCAGCAGCCGCCGTACGTAACTCAGGTCGGCCTCGTCCCGCTGCGCCTGCCGGCGCAGGGCGCGCAGCTCGGGCAGGGTGGGCACGGCCAGGTCCGGCTCCGGCGGGCCCATCGGCAGCGCCGGGTCCACGGGCGCCGACGGGTCCGACGGCAAGGGCGGGCTGTCGGTGCGCTGCACCGGCGGCCGATGGGTGGTCTCCGCGATCGCCGCCCGCAAGGGCGGGACCGCTCCGGGCTGCGCCTGCTCTTCGGTACTCGATGTGCTCATGCGCCTCAACCGTCCCCTCGACCGGCGCCTACGGAAGCATCGTGCCACCCCGAGTGGCCAGTATGTGACTGAGTGCCCCTGATCAGCCCCAGATGGGGGGTTACGAAGCAGAAAGAAGCACGATATGGACGCACCCGCAGCACCACGGACATCCGCTGTCCCAACCCGCTGCGGACAGCGCTCGGCCGCCCGGCATGATGGTCGGCATGCGTGCAGTGGTGCAGAGGGTGGACGGCGCGAGTGTCGTCGTGGACGGCGAGACGGTGGGGGCCATCGAGGGCGAGGGGCTGTGCGTCCTGGTCGGGGTCACCCACGAGGACACCAAGGAGAAGGCGGCGCAGCTCGCCCGCAAGCTGTGGTCGATCCGCATGCTGCACGACGAGAGGTCGTGCAGCGACACCGGTGCCCCGCTGCTGGTCATCAGCCAGTTCACGCTCTACGGCGACGCCCGCAAGGGCCGCCGCCCCACCTGGAACGCGGCGGCCCCCGGCGAGGTCGCCGAGCCGCTCGTCGAGGAGGTGGTCGCCCAGCTGCGTTCGCTGGGCGCGACGGTGGCGACGGGCCGGTTCGGCGCGCGGATGCGGGTGTCGCTGACGAACGACGGCCCGTTCACCGTCCTGCTGGAGATGTGAGCGGGGTCCTGGAGAGGGCCGGCTACGGCTCCACGACGACCTCCTGGGCCGCCGCCGTGTCTCCCGCCACCAGGCGGGCGTCCACCGGGACGTTCCGCTTGACCAGGGCGAGGGCGACCGGGCCGAGCTCGAAGTGGCGCGCGGAGGTGGTGACGACACCGATCTTGCGGCCGTCGGGCCCCTCGTCGGCCAGGCGGATCTCGGTGCCGTGCACCGGCAGGTGCACCTCGCTGCCGTCCAGGTGCAGGAAGACCAGGCGGCGCGGCGGCTTGCCCAGGTTCTGCACCCGGGCCACGGTCTCCTGCCCCCGGTAGCAGCCCTTCTGCAGATGCACGGCCGTACCGATCCAGCCCAGCTCGTGCGGGATGGTGCGGTGGTCGGTCTCGAAACCGAGCCGGGGGCGGTGCTGCTCGACGCGCAGCGCCTCATGGGCGAGGATCCCGGCGGGCGGCCCGGCCTGCTCGGCGTAGGACTCCAGGTCCGCACGGGGCAGGAAGAGGTCACGGCCGTACGCCGTCTCCCGTACGACGGCCTCCTTGGGCACCTCGGCGATCGAGCCGGCCGGCAGGTGCACGACGGCGAAGTCGGCCGTCCGGTCGGCGACCTCGACCCGGTAGAAGAACTTCATCGACTCCAGGTACGCGATCAGCGCCTCCTGGGTGCCCGGCTCCACGTGGGCCCAGACCGTCTCGCCGTCGTCGACCAGGTACAGCGCGTGCTCGATGTGGCCGTGCGCGGACAGGATCAGCGCCTCGGTCGCCTGGCCGGAGGGCAGCTCGCTGACGTGCTGGGTGAGCAGCAGGTGCAGCCAGCTCAGCCGGTCCTCGCCGCTCACGGCGACGACACCGCGGTGCGAGAGGTCGACGAAACCTGTGCCGTCGGCGAGGGCGCGCTGCTCGCGGAACAGGTCGCCGTAGTGGGCGGCGACGCCTTCGTCCACGCCCTCGGCGGGGACGGCGCCGGGCAGGGACAACAAGGGGCTCTTCATGAACCCAAGCCTACGACTCGGTATTTGAACTCTCGACGGCCGAATCCGCCGGCGCCTTGTGCCCGCACTTCTCGCACCGGCCGAAGATCGCGAAGTGCTTCATGTCCGTGTCGAAGCCGAACTGCTCCCGCAGCTTGGCGGTGAACTCGGCGGCCACCGACAGGTCGGCCTCGATGACGTTCGTGCAGTCCCGGCAGACCAGGTGGATGTGGTGGTGCCGGTCCGCCAGGTGGTACGTCGGCGCTCCGTGCCCCAGATGGGCGTGGCTGACCAGCCCGAGCTCCTCCAGGAGCTCCAGGGTCCGGTACACGGTGGAGATGTTGACCCCCGACGCGGTCTTCCTCACCTCACCGAGGATGTCGTCGGGGGTCGCGTGCTCCAGGTTGTCCACGGCTTCGAGCACGAGTTGCCGCTGCGGGGTCAGCCGGTAGCCACGCTGCCGCAGGTCAGTCTTCCAGTCGGTGCTCACCACACTGAAAGTCTAGGACCACTCGCCGCACGGCCTACTTGAAGAAGGCGATGCCGTCGTCGGGAAGGTCGTCCGGAAGGGCCTTGGCCCAGCGCTCGACGTCCTCCGGCGTGACGACCTTCTTCAGGTGCGCGGACATGTAGGGGCGCAGCTCGACCTCGGGGGTCTGCTTCTCGCCGACCCACATCAGGTCGCTCTTGACGTAGCCGTACAGCCGCTTGCCGCCGGTGTAGGGGGCGGAGGCGGCGGTGCGCGCCACGGCGTCCGTCACCAGGTCGATCTGCGGCTTCTTCTCGGCCATCTCGCCGTACCAGATCTCGATGACGCCGTCGTCGCGGGTCATCGTGACCTCGACCTTGCGGTCGCCGTCGATCCGCCAGAAGCCGGACTCCGACTCCAGCGGCTTCACCTTGTTGCCGTCGTTGTCCAGCACCCAGGTGTGGGAGTGGTACTCCAGGAAGTCCCGGCCGTCGTGGGTGAAGGTGACCTCCTGGCCGAAGTTGCACTTCTCGGCGCCGGGAAAGTCGAAGACACCCGCACCGGCCCAGTCACCGAGCAGGAAGGCGAGGGGGACGAGGTCCTTGTGGAGGTCGGACGGGATCTCGATCATGAGCGGCGTTCCCTGTTCGGATTCAGCGCTGGCCCTGGTACAGCTTCTTCACGGTCAGGTAGGCGAAGGCGAGGACGCCGACGCAGACCAGGACCAGCAGGGTTTCGAAGAAGATCTCCACGGGGTGCTCCTTGTTGAGCGCGGTGCGGTACGTACACAGGGCCGGACCCCAGCTTAGTCGGCCGGGGTCCGGCCCTCTTCCCGAGGTGCGCCCTCGTCCGCTCAGGCGAGCAGCTCGCTCTGCAGCGTGCCCGTCTGCCGGAACGGGACGGCAAGGGCGTCGCCCTTGCCGGACTGGACGATCACGGCGAGCACGTCACCGGCACGGAGGTAGGCCTGGCGGACCCGTTCGGTGCCGTACGGCCTGGCCTCGGCGTACGCGTACCGCTCGACGCCGCGCACCATGGCCGCGGCCGGAAAACCGTCGTCGGTGACGGACTTCCCGGGTCCCCGCACCGGGTACTTCGGCTCCTCAAAGGGGGCAAGGTCGGTGCGCAGGTCGCCGGCAACGGCGGTGTCGAACTGGAGCAGGTAGATCCGCGTGCGCGTGCCGTCGGAGGCGGTCCATCCGCGGTCGGTGATGTGCCGACGTCCCAGTTCGGTCAGCTGCCCCGCGACCTCCTCCCCGTCGTCCTCGTGGGCGTACTCCTTCACGAAGTCCTTCGTCGCCAGCCAGCCGTCCACACCACGCAGTGCCTTGTCCTGTGTCGCGCCCGCGGGCGCGGGCAGCACCGGGGCACGCAGGTCGGCGTAATGCGCACCGGCCTTGTTCTCCTGGACGAGGGGACCGGGACTGCCGGAGGGCAGAGGCGGCTTGGTGAGCGTCGGGTAGTCCCAGCGCCCGTCGGACTGCGTGGCCAGCCCCGGTACGTCGTGGAGCGCCTGTGAGCGACAACGACCCCGGGCAGTCCCAGCCGACCGGTCCCGTGCGGCCGGAACCTGCCCCCGCGCAGATTCCGTATGCGCTGCACAGCAGACTCATGGGTGACAGACGAAGTTGTACGGGCGTGACTACGATTCCGGCATGGCGAAGAAGCTCGTGATCAAGGTGACGGCGGGGGCGGACGCCCCCGAGCGGTGCTCGCAGGCGTTCACGGTGGCGGCGGTGGCCGTGGCCAGCGGTGTCGACGTCTCGCTGTGGCTGACCGGGGAGTCGTCGTGGTTCGCGCTGCCGGGCCGGGCGGCCGAGTTCGAGCTTCCGCACGCGGCCCCGCTGCCTGACCTGATCGACTCGATCCTCGCGGCCGGCCGGATCACCC
Organism: Streptomyces carpinensis; assembly: GCF_002154505.1. Classification (GTDB taxonomy): domain Bacteria; phylum Actinomycetota; class Actinomycetes; order Streptomycetales; family Streptomycetaceae; genus Streptomyces; species Streptomyces carpinensis. The sequence continues at coordinate 5,942 of NZ_MUBM01000237.1, forward strand.
TGTGCACGCAGTGCGCGGCCCGCCGGGAGATCACGGAGAAGGACGTGATCGAGGGCGTGCGGATCGCGGGCGCGCAGGTCTTCGTGCAGGAGGCGCTGGGCGACGAGACGCAGGCACTCGTCTACTGAGGACCGCGGGCGTCCGGCGGTGCCGGGGGCCTCAGGGGCCGGGCGATCCTTGGGGACCGCAGGCGCCTAGTGGCGCTTCTTGCCGTCCAGCTCGTCCCACCACTCGTCGGACTTCGGGTCGCCGGAGGGATCGTCCCACCAGCGGTCGTCGGGACCGCGCCGGTTGGCGACCATGGCGGCGGCCGGCGGGATCACCATCGCGAACAGGCACATGCCGACCGCCGCGGGAACCGACCAGATGCGCACGACGCCCCACGCCAGGACGAACAGCGTGATGCAGGTGCCCATCATGACGAAATACGCGTGGCGTCGGCGTGCGTACATGACTCCAGAGTAGGTCCGGAAGGGCCGCACCGGTATGCCGAAGGGCCGCACCCCAGGTGTCCAACCCGAGAGGTGCGGCCCTTCCGCGGTCCCAGTGGTCCGAGGGGCCTCAGACCGCGATCGCGACCTCCGCGAGACCGCCCTGCTGGGCGACGACGGTGCGGTCGGCCGTACCGCCGGGGACGAGGGCGCGCACGGTCCAGGTGCCCTCGGCGGCGTAGAACCGGAACTGGCCGGTGGCGGAGGTGGGGACCTCCGCGGTGAACTCGCCGGTCGAGTCCAGCAGGCGGACGTAGCCCGTCACCGGCTCGCCGTCACGGGTCACCTGGCCCTGGATCGTCGTCTCACCGGGCTTGATCGTCGAGGCGTCGGGGCCGCCGGCCTTCGCTCCACACATGTGCTTCTCCAGAGGTCAGATAGGTCGGTCGGGGCTGCTTACTTGCCGGAGCCCAGCTCGATCGGCACGCCCACCAGGGAGCCGTACTCGGTCCAGGAGCCGTCGTAGTTCTTGACGTTCTGCACGCCCAGCAGCTCGTGCAGGACGAACCAGGTCAGCGCGGAGCGCTCACCGATGCGGCAGTAGGCGATGGTGTCCTCGGCCAGGTCGACGTTCTCGTCGGTGTAGAGGGCCTTCAGCTCCTCGTCCGACTTGAAGGTGCCGTCGTCGTTGGCGTTCTTCGACCACGGGATGTTCTTGGCGCTCGGCACGTGGCCGGGACGCTGCGACTGCTCCTGCGGCAGGTGGGCCGGGGCGAGCAGCTTGCCGGAGAACTCGTCGGGCGAGCGGACGTCGACCAGGTTCTGCGCGCCGATGGCCTTCACCACGTCGTCACGGAAGGCGCGGATGGAGGTGTCCTGCGGCTTGGCCTTGTACTCGGTCTTCGCGCGCTCGGGCACGTCCGTGCCGTCGACCAGCTCGCGGGCGTCCAGCTCCCACTTCTTGCGGCCGCCGTCGAGAAGCTTGACGTTCTCGTGGCCGTAGAGCTTGAAGTACCAGTAGGCGTAGGAGGCGAACCAGTTGTTGTTGCCGCCGTAGAGGATCACCGTGTGGTCGTTGGCGATGCCCTTCTCCGACAGGAGCTTCTCGAAGCCGTCCTGGTCGATGAAGTCACGGCGGACCGGGTCCTGCAGGTCCTTGGTCCAGTCGATCCGGACCGCGTTCTTGATGTGGTTCTTGTCGTACGCGGACGTGTCCTCGTCCACCTCGACGATGGCGATGCTCGAATCGTCCAGGTGCTCCTGCAGCCAGTCGGCGTCTACCAGGACGTCGCTGCGGCTCATGCTCAATCTCCTCCGGGGCAGTTACGGCGGGGCGTGCGAGTGCGAGGGGGCGCGCCGGTACGCGATGACTGTGGGACGCCGGCGTACGGGGCGCACGGACGGCCCCGGGTCAGGTGCGGGGCCGGCGACACGGGAGACGGAGCTCCCGCTCAGAAGGGGCGACAGAGCATGGCGGCAACGCGGCACAGGTCTACTGCCCGCCGCTTCGTGAGATCCGCCTGTCGCTTCATGTGCCCGATCGTAGGGAGGGACGGGCGGCCATGTCACCGGGGTGTCGCATGATGAGATGCGATCGTCCGCAATGTGGGACCGGAGCGCCGCCGGGGCCGTCCGCGCGCGGGGCCCGGCGGGCGGGCTCCGCCGCCGCATCTGCGCTGCGGACGAGGGCGTCTCGCCAGTCGGACGCTACTGGGCCAGCCTGACGTTCGTGCCCTTCACCGTGATCTCCACGCCGTCCTTGGCCGCCCGCACCGAGTCCAGCCTGATGTCGCCGGGCAGCTGGTCGATGACCTGCTGGAAGTCGGTGATCGACCGGAACCGGCTCTCGATCAGCTGCACGCCCGCGAGCCTGGGCAGGGCGTCGGCGTGCACCTGCACCTTGTCGTCCTGAACGGTGACCGAGCTGAGCACGGAGATCGGCTTGGGCAGCAGGGAGAACTTGACGGCGACCCTGATCTTGCCGTTGCCCCCGTCCGACAGGCCCACCACCTGGGCCGTGATGCCGAGGCCGACGTCGGTGGGCTCGGACTTGGCGGCCTTCAGCAGCTCGTCGTAGCCGATGGTCGCGGTGCCGGTGGCCCTGTCCGCGGTGGCGGAACTGTAGTCGCCGGAGAACTTCACGCCCTTCATGTCGGCCTTGAGGTCGTCGATGCGGATCTTCTCCGTGCCCTTGCCCGTGGCCGCCTCGTAGTCCTTGATGCCGACCTCGACGTCGTCCAGCCTGCCGCTCGCCAGTTGAGTGAGGAACGGGAAGCCGTTGATGGACACGTCCGGGGTGCTCGCCAGGTTCTCCGTGGTCCTGAGCTTGTCGGCGGCCTCGCCCTGCGCGAAGTGCACCGCCACCCGGTCGACCACGACGAACAGCACGCCGAGGATCACGACGACGATCAGCAGTACTCGCAGCGCGCGCATCCGTGTCTCCCCCAGCTCGGCGGCCCAGGACGGCGACGGCCGGATGACCGCCCATCGCGAGCGTAGCCCTCCCCGGAGGCCGGGCCGGGAGTTTGTCGATCAGCTGTGACAGGGAGCCGGGTCGGAGGCCGACCCGGGTGTCCGGTCGGCCTCCGGCAGGTGTCCGCCAGGAGTCCGGTCAGCCCAGCGCCCGCCCCAGCACCCACACCGCCGGCGCCGCCGCCGCCAGCGGCAGGGCGACTCCGGCCGTGAAGTGCACGAAGCGCGAGGGGTAGTCGTAGCCGGCCGCGCGATGCCCGATCAGGGCGCACACCGCCGCGCCCGCGCCCAGCAGCGCGCCCTTCGCGCCCAGACCCGTCATGCCGCCGGCCGCGATGCCCGCGCCCGCCGCCGCGAGCAGCGAGACGACCACGGAGGCCGCCGTCGGCAGCGGCAGCGCGCGCGCCAGGACGGCCACGGCGACCGCCGCCGCGCCGACCGCGACCGCGTCGGTCCCGCCCGCCAGGTAGCCGGTCGCGAGGATCGCCAGCGCCGCCGCGGCGACCGTCGCCATCAGCCCGTACATCCGCTCGTCCGGGTCGGCGTGGGAGCGCAGCTGCAGGACGAGGGAGAGCAGTACCCACACCCCGAGCGTGCCCAGGATCGCCGCGGGCGCGTGCTCGCGGCCCGCGCCCAGCACCGCCGCGTCCGCGACGAGCGCGCCCGCGAAGCCCAGGGCGATGCCCTGTCGGGCGGGCCACATGCCGTTCAGCCGGAACCAGCCGGCGGCCGTCACGGCCTGGAGCACCACGAGCGGCACGACCAGCGCATACGTGCCGATCTGCGCCGCACCGGCCAGCAGCAGCCCCAGCAGGGCGGTGAGCGCGGCCGGCTGCATGCCGGGCTCGATGATCGGCGAGCGGCCCTCGGCGCGGGCCCGCTGGGCATCGGTGACACGGGCGTTGCCGCCGAGGGTCGCGGGACCGTAGGCGGGCTCCCCGGCCTCAGGCGTGCCCGCACCGGCGTGGGCCGCCGGGGCGGCCGTGGCGGAAGGGGCGGGGGCCTGGGCGCCGTAGGGGTCGGACGCGGGCGCCGGAGCCGGCTCGTGGTGCCCCATCGAGGGCAGGTAGGCCGTCTGCGCCGCCGGCTCGGCCGCCGCAACGAGGGGCTGGGCATGGGTCTGGGTGTCCCACGTCTGCCCCTGCCACTGCTGCGTGTACTGCCGGCCGGCGTGCGGGTCGTCGTACCCCTGCTGCTGCCCGGGCCACCCCTGCGGCTGCTGGTGCTGCTGGGCCTGCGGGGGCTGGGCCTGGTGAGCCTGCGGGTGCTGATGGGGCTGGGGCTGGGCGTACGGCTGCGGCTGCTGCGCGTACGGGTCGTACCCCTGGTACGGGTTCTCGCGCGAGCCCTCGTAGGAGCCGTCGTACGGAGACCCCTCATACGGCCGGTCGGTCATCGCTCACCCTCCTGCGAACGGGGGGAGCACCTCTACCGTGCCGCCCTCGGTCAGCCGTACCGTCTCGTGATCGCGCGTTCCCACGGGGTCACCGTCGATGAGGAACGAGCAGCGCAGCAGGACGCGGGCGAGTTCGCCCGCGTGGCGCTCGCGCACCGCGTCGAGCGCCTCCGCCAGCGTCTGCGCCTCGTACGGCTCCTCGGCGACCCCGGCCGCGGCCTTCGCCGCCGCCCAGTAGCGCACCGTGACCTTTGCCATCCCGTCCCTCGAGTCATTCGGCAATGAACAGGGAAAGGCTAGCCCGCCTGTGCCAGGGCCCAGCGCCCGATGCGGTGCAGGAGCTCGTCGGCGGCGGCGTTCTCGGCATGGCCCATGCCGGGCTCCAGCCAGAGTTCGCCGTGGTCACCGGCGGCCGTGGCCAGCATCCGGGGGTGGTCGAGGGGGAAGTAGGCGTCCCGGTCGCCGTGCACGATCAGCAGGGGCGCGGGCGCGATGCGCGGGACCGCCTCGGTCGGGGACAGCGGGACGGGGTCCCAGTCGCGGTGGTGGATGCGGGTGCGCAGCCCGTAGCGGCTCAGCAGGCGGCCCTCGGGGCGCATGACGAGCCAGTGCAGCCGGCGCATGGGGGCCGTGCCCCGGTAGTACCAACGGGCGGGGGCGCTCACGGAGACCACGGCGTCCGTCCGCGCCTCCGCACGCCCCTCCGCGCGCTCCCCGTAGCCCTGGTCCGTGCCCCCGTCCCGCTCGCCGTACAGAGCCTCCTGGCCCTGGTCCTGTACGCCGTACAGCGCCGCGTGCCGCAGGACCACCGAGCCGCCCATGGAGAATCCGACGGTCGTCACACGGGCGTGACCGAAACCGCGCGCCCAGGCGACCGCCGCCGCCAGGTCCAGCACCTCCCGGTCGCCCACCGTCGACCGTCCCCCGGAGGCCCCGTGGCCGCGGAAGGAGAACGTGACGACGGCCCCGTACCGGGCGAACACCCGCGCCACCCGGCGCACGTGCGGCCGGTCCAGATCGCCGGTGAAACCGTGTGCGATCACGAACACACCGCCGGCGCCGTCCCCGGCCGCCCCGGCGGCGCCACCGGCCGCGGCCTCGGCCGCGCCCGGTTCGTACACGGCGTCGATCGCCACCCCGTCCGCCGTGCGCAGGAACCTCCTGACACGTGTCCGCGACGGCGTCTCAGACTCCGGGACGATCGTCGAACGCGCCACATGACCTGCCGAATCCGAGCTCATGTCGGCTATTCTGCTTGGAAGAGGACTCGGGCAGCGCAGCCCCCGGGTCCTTTTGTGCTTTCGGAAGCGTTGTATACGACGCGGGAAACCGCAGGTGTACGGGTCGTCGATCGCACAGCGGCCACCGAGGCCGCGGCGGGTCCCAGGGGCGCGGGATTCGCACCACCGAAGAAGCAGTGCCGCACACTCCGCCACGGCTGAACGCGTGGGCGGTATCCCCACCGCCGGGACCGAGGAGGAACCAGAGGCCATGGACGAGCGAACCGTGCACGAACATACGACCCAGGCAGGTGGGGCGCGATGAGTTCACTGTTGCTCCTGACCAACGCCCTCCAGCCGTCCGCGGAGGTGCTCCCCGCCCTCGGCCTGCTGCTGCACAACGTGCGGGTGGCCCCCGCGGAGGGTCCGGCCCTCGTGGACACCCCGGGCGCCGACGTCATCCTGGTCGACGGGCGGCGCGACCTGCCGCAGGTGCGCAGCCTGTGCCAGCTGCTGCGCTCCACCGGCCCCGGCTGTCCGCTGATCCTCGTCGTGACGGAGGGCGGCCTGGCGGCCGTCACCGCCGACTGGGGCATCGACGACGTGCTCCTGGACACCGCCGGCCCGGCCGAGGTCGAGGCGCGGCTGCGGCTGGCCATGGGCCGCCAGCAGATCACGGGCGACGACTCGCCCATGGAGATCCGCAACGGCGACCTGTCCGTGGACGAGGCGACGTACAGCGCCAAGCTCAAGGGCCGGGTGCTGGACCTCACCTTCAAGGAGTTCGAGCTGCTGAAGTACCTCGCGCAGCACCCGGGGCGCGTCTTCACCCGCGCCCAGCTGCTCCAGGAGGTCTGGGGCTACGACTACTTCGGCGGCACGCGGACCGTCGACGTCCACGTACGGCGGCTGCGCGCCAAACTCGGACCCGAGCACGAGTCGCTGATCGGCACCGTACGGAACGTCGGCTACCGGTTCGTCACTCCCGAGAAGACCGACCGCGCCGCGGACGAGGCCAAGAGCAAGGCCAAAGGCGGGGAAGCCGGGCCCGATCCGGACGACATGGGCTCCGGGGCCGCCCCTGTCCCGGCGAAGGCCCGGACGGAGGCCTGAAGCCCAGGCTCGGCGGGCGCGTGCCCGGAGGCGGGATGGGAGCGCGCCCAGGCCCTCGGGGCCCTGAGCGCGGGCCGAAGCCGGGCCGTCGGCGCGCCCGGGGGCGTGCCGGGCATCGCGCCCGCACATCCAAGCTCTGATACGCCCTGCCCCGAGCGGGTCCATCCGCGTAGACTCCGCGCGTGGCCAAGGTGACTCGGGACGACGTGGCGAGACTGGCGGGTACTTCCACCGCCGTGGTCAGCTATGTCATCAACAACGGACCCCGGCCGGTCGCCCCGGCCACGCGCGAGCGCGTCCTCGCCGCGATCAAGGAACTGGGGTATCGGCCCGACCGGGTCGCCCAGGCGATGGCCTCGCGCCGCACGGACCTCATAGGCCTGATCATCCCGGACGCCCGCCAGCCCTTCTTCGGGGAGATGGCGCACGCGGTCGAGTGGGCCGCCGCCGAGCGCGGCAAGATGGTCCTGGTCGGCAACACCGACTACGTCGCCGAGCGCGAGGTCCACTACCTGCGCGCCTTCCTCGGCATGCGGGTCTCCGGCCTGATCCTGGTCAGCCACGCGCTGAACGACCTGGCAGCCGCCGAGATCGAGGCCTGGGACGCCCGGGTGGTGCTGCTGCACGAGCGGCCCGAGGCCATCGACGACGTGGCCGTGGTCACCGACGACCTGGGCGGCGCCCAGCTCGCCGTACGCCATCTGCTGGAGCACGGCTACGACTACGTCGCCTGTGTGGGCGGTACGGCCGAGACGCCGGCCGTGGGCGACCCGGTCTCCGACCACGTCGAGGGCTGGCGGCGCGCCATGGCCGAGGCCGGCATCCCGACCGAGGGGCGCCTGTTCGAGGCGCCGTACAACCGCTACGACGCCTACCGGGTCGGCCTGGAGATCCTCTCCGGTCCCGACCGGCCGCCGGCGATCTTCTGCTCCACGGACGACCAGGCGATCGGCCTGCTGCGGGCGGCGCGGGAGCTGCGCATCGACGTGCCGGGCGAACTGGCGGTCGCCGGGTTCGACGACATCAAGGAGGCGGCGCTGGCGGATCCGCCGCTGACCACGGTCGCCTCCGACCGCTCGGCGATGGCCCGGTCCGCCGTCGACCTGGTGCTCGACGACGGGCTGCGGGTCGCCGGATCGCGCCGGGAGCGGCTGAAGGTGTTCCCGAGCCGGCTGGTGGTCCGGAAGTCCTGCGGCTGCCGGTAGCCTCGGTGGCGGGCGGTTCCCGCGGCCTTCCCCGGCGCTTCCACGAGCGTCGACCGGGTGGGGCCGCGACCGTCGATCGCCCTGGTCGGGGCCGTCCTTATATCGGGCATACGAGGTTCTGTCGGGCTTCTCAGCCCTGACTCAGGAAGCTCTCATGATCCCGGGACACTCTCATTGACATGACCGAGAGCTTCCGCCGCAGCGGCGCCTACGAGTACCCCCAGGGTGACGGGCAGGACCCGTTCACGTACCGGCAGCAGGACGTCCCCTCCCCGGCGAACCCGGAG